>NZ_JBFTSF010000424.1:0-9726 GCF_056399905.1 Cupriavidus sp. 01L46 | reverse complement strand
GAGCAAAAGGGCGTGACCGTGCTCGACATGGCGGGCCTGGCGCAGAAGGGCGGCGCGGTGATCAGCCATGTGCAGATCGCCCCGACCCCGGCCGCGCTGCACGCCACCCGCATCGCCACCGGCGAAGCACGGCTGGTGATCGGCTGCGACGCGATCGTCTCCGCCTCGCCCGAGGTCTTGTCCAAGACCCGGATCGACGTGACGGCAGCCGCCATCAATAGCGCCAATACGCCTACCGCAGACTTCATCAAGAACCCGAACTGGAAATTCCCGGGCGCCTCGGCCGAGCAGGACCTGCGCGCCAGCGTCGGCGACGCCTGCGCGTTTATCGACGCCAATGCGTGGGCCGTGAAGCTGCTGGCCGATTCGATCTACTCCAACCCGCTGCTGCTGGGCTTTGCCTGGCAAAAGGGCTGGGTCCCGTTGCGGCGCGACAGCCTGGTGCGTGCCATCGAGCTCAACGGCGTATCCGTGGAGAAGAACCTGCTGGCCTTCGACTGGGGCCGCTATCTGGCGCATCACGGCGAGGCCGCGCTCGCCGCGCAATTGCAGACCACGCCGCGTGCCCAGGTGGTCGCCATGCCGGAAACGCTCGATAGCGTCATCCGCCAGCGCGAAGCCCTGCTCACGGCCTACCAGAACCCGGCGTACGCTGCCCGGTACCGCGCCGCGGTCGAAAGCGTGCGTGCCGCCGAAAAGCGCGTGGGCGCCAACCCKCGCTTGCCGCTCGCCGAAGCCGTGGCGCGCAACCTCGCCAAGCTGATGGCCTACAAGGATGAGTACGAAGTCGCCCGCCTGTACGCCGACCCCGCCTTCCTGGACAAGCTGCGCGCGCAGTTCGAAGGCGAACCTGGCCGCGACTACCAGCTCAGCTTCCACCTGGCCCCCCCGCTGCTGGCAAAGCGGGACTCGCATGGCCACCTGGTCAAGCGCCGCTTTGGCCCGGCCATGCTGACCGCCTTCCGTCTGCTGGCACGCGCCAAGGGCTTGCGCGGCACCGCCTTCGACGTGTTCGGCAAGACCGCCGAGCGGCGCGCGGAACGCAAGCTGATCGAGGACTACATCGCGATGGCGGAGGAGTTCGGCGCGACGCTGAATGCGGACCGGCTGGATACGGCTGTAGCGCTGGCGAGCCTGCCCGACGACATCCGCGGCTTCGGGCATGTCAAGGAAGCCAACATGGAGAAGGTGGCGGCGCGGCGGGTGGCGTTGCTGGCGCAGTATCGCGGGGCGGCGGCGCGGGCCGCGGCCTGAGCGGTCGCGGGCACAATGCTTGGTTGGGCGCGGATCAGGAGGGGGCGGGCGCTAGCCATGGCGCAAGCTCGCCATCATGCTCCGCGCCGTTTCAACGTGGCTGAAAAACAATGATCGCCATTCCCGCAATCGCCACCGCCACCCCCGCCAGATCCCAGTGGCTAGGCTTGACCCCATCCACCAGCCAGAGCCACACAATCGCCACCGCAATATAAATGCCGCCATAAGCCGCATAAACCCGCCCGGACGCATCCGGGTGCAGCGACAGCAGCCAGGCGAACAGCGCCAGCGACAGCGCGCCTGGCACCAGCAGCCACACGCTGGCACCCTGGCGCAGCCACAGGTAGGGGAAATAGCAGCCCAGGATCTCCGCGCAGGYCGTGATGAGGTAAAGGGCGAAGGTCTTCATGCGGAGGCGGGTGCTTTGCCGGCCTGGCTGGCGGCATCGGTGTCGTCGTTCCTGGCGCGCTTGCGCGCGGGCCGGCGTTTGCCGCCTCCCAGCTCGCCACCTTTGTAGGGCACCCGCCCCGACGGCACCACCGCCGACGCCAGTTCCACGTGCCCTTCCTGGTCGTCGAAGAACATATGCGCGCCGAACGCCTGCAGCACTTGATCCTTAGGCAAGCCGCCGAGGAAAAAGGCTTCATCAATGACGCGCGCAGGGTATGCACCACCCGCGTATGCGCCGGGCTGTTGCGCGCCGTCACGATGGCGATGCGCACCGGGCACTTGCCGGGCGGGAAGTGCGACTGGATCTCCGCCAGCCGCAGCAGCAGCTTGGCAAACGGCCCTTCGGCCATGGCCTTGTGGCGGTGTTTCTGCTCATGCCGGACGAAGGCTTCCAGCCCTTTTTGCTTGAAGATCTGCTCGGACTCCGGCGAGAACAGCACGGCATCGCCGTCGAAGGCAATGCGGATCTGGCCGGCGGGGGCGTGATAGTCGGCGGGCGCGGCGTACAACTGGGCCGCGGCCACGCCGCCGTCGATGGCGGCTTGTACGTCGTTGGCCTCGCGCGAGAGCCCGGTGTCCGGCGAATTGCGCGAGATCACCACGACCTCGACCAGCCTTCGGTCCGGGATCAGGTGATTGAGCCCGAGCAGCGCCTGCACCAGCGGAAAGGCTGTGCCCGGCAGCAGGGGTTCGTCCTCATGCTGGCGCTGGTAGGCGGAGTAGGACGCCACCCCCTCGGATTGATAGATGCCGTTCTCGTGCTCGAGGTCGAACAACGCCCGGGACGAGATGCCGATGACGAGTTTGTCTGTGAGATCGTAGGCCATGCCGCAGTATAAAGGCAGACGATTCGGCGCTGGCGGCGCGCCGGGCGGGCGCGCCGCATCACCGGATGCATCCGGCGCACACTGTCGTTCTTACAATCTTTGACATTTCTGCGCTTTGCGACGCCAGTGCGCGCGCGTATGCTGGCCCGCTTTTGCGAATGCGCCGGCCCTGCCGGGCATAGCCTTCTCCGGTTTCCCATCCCCCATGATCACTCCTGATTCCCTCTGCGCACCGCCCGGGACCGGCCTGCGTGGCCCGGCTGCGCTTGCCGCCGCGATTGCCCTTTGCTTGTCCGCCACGGGCTGCAGTTCCTTGCTGAGCGAGGGCACCGCGGCCGGTGCGGGCATTGCCGGCGCCAGCATTGCCGGTGCGCTGACGGACAACGCGGCGGTGGCGACCGGAATCGGCCTGGGTGTGCAGGCGGGCGCCAGGGCGGCCTTGCAGTACAGCCAACGCAAAATCCACGCGGCCGCGCAAGACCGCATCGCCATGGCCGCCGGCCCGCTGGCGGTGGATGCGGTGGCGGACTGGAAGACCGACCACGCCGTGCCGCTCGAGCCTGCGGAGCATGGCCGGGTCACGGTCAGCCGGGAGATCGGCGGCAAGTCCCTGCAGTGCAAGGAGATCGTGTTCTCGGTGGACGACAACGCGAAAGCCAGCGCGTTCTATATCGCGGCGATCTGCCGGGACGGCCAGACATGGAAGTGGGCATCGGCGGAGCCGGCCACCGAGCGCTGGGGGGCGCTGCAATGAGCGGCCTGCACCGGTTGCGGGTCATCGTGCCCGTGCTTGCGGCCGCCCTGGCCACCGGCTGCTCGTCGGTCGGCGACCTGACCGGCGCGGTGGCCGGCGTGGCGACCGGCGCGGTCACCGGCAATCCGGCCCTGGCCGCCGGCGTGGCCATCGGCGTCAGCGCTGCCACGGATGCCGGCGCCAAATACGTCTTGCGCAACTGGCAGCAGGCGGAGCAGGACAGCATCGCCGCCACCATCGGCGCCATGCCGGTCGATGCGCAGCAGCGCTGGGAAATCYGCCACCCCTTGCCCTATGCCAACGAGCATGGCTGGGTGCGGGTGGTGCGCCTCATCCGCACGCCGCTGGCGGAATGCCGGGAGGCGCTGTTCTCGGTGGACGACGACGCCAGGCAACAGCGCGCCTGGTTCCTGACCACCGCCTGCCGGCAGCCCGCTGGCTGGAAATGGGCGGCGGCGGAGCCGGCGGTGCCGCGCTGGGGCAACCTGCAGTAGGGCAGCAGCAGGGCAGGGCTTCAGCCCATCGTGAAGCCATCCTTCAGCGTCTCGCGCAGGTGGTCCACAAACACGCGCACGGCGCGCGGCAGGTAGGGGCTGTAAGGGCGGATGGCGAACAGGTGGTCGCCAAAGGCCCCCGCCGGGCGCCAGTTGGGCAGGACCTTGACCAGCCTGCMAGCGGCCACGTCCGCCTGGGCGGTGAAGTCCGGCAGCAGGGCGATGCCCAGTCCACCCAGCGCCGCCTCGCGCAGGGCCTCGCTGTTGTTGGCGGCAAAGCTGCCGTGGATGGCCACGCTGCGCCGGGGGCCGGTGCCGCGCAGCGGCTCGAAGCTCCAGGTGGGCGATTCGCCCCGCCGGAAGTAATGCAGGCAGGCATGCTCGGCCAGTTCCGCCGGGGTTTCGGGCGAGCCATGGCGCTTCAGGTAGCTGCGCGTTGCCACCAGCACCGTGTTCGTGCGGCATAGCGTCCAGGCGATATGCGTATCCGGCGCCACCGAGGCATGCCGGATGGCCAGGTCGAAGCCTTCCTGCGCCAACGCGGTGAACTTGTCGGAAAACTCCATCTCGATGCGCACCTCCGGATAGGCCTTCAGGAAGGCCGGGATGCGCGGGACGATCTGCTGCCGGCCCAGCGCCACGGGCGCCGTGACCCGCAGCAAGCCGCGTGGCTCGCCGGCAAGATCGCGCACGCCTGCAAAACTGCGCTCGATGTCCGAGAAGGCGTTGCGCGTGGTGTCCGCGAGCTGCTGGCCCGCTTCGGTCAGCCGGACGCTGCGGGTGGTCCGCTGCACCAGCGGCACCCCGGCGCTGCGCTCCAGCTCCGCAATGCGCTGGCTCATGGCTCCCTTGCTCAGGCCCAGGCGCACGGCCGCGGCCGTGTAGCTGCCAAGCTCACCCAGCACGACCAGCGAGTAAAGGTGCGCCCAGTTGGGCTCTTTATTTTCGTCTTCCATCGCGGCATTGTTTACTTTGCTAAACAATGAGTCAAGCCGCGCGGCATTGATGGGGGAAGGGGCCGTGACTACACTCGTCGCATTGRCTAATCCCTCGCCCCCTCTCTCCCTCATCCCCTCTCCTGGAAGGCAGCAACGTGAAGACTCCCATCGCATACACCGAAGGCGGCCAGCTCGGCCACTACATTAACGGCAGCCGGGTTGCCAGCGCCAGCGGCCGCGCGCAGGACGTCTTCAATCCCGCCACCGGCGCCGCCGCGCGCACCGTGGCGCTGGGCTCGGCCGACGAAGCAGGCGCCGCGGTTGCCGCTGCCGCCGCGGCCTTTCCGGCCTGGGCGGACACGCCCCCGATCCGCCGCGCGCGGGTCATGCAACGCTTCCTGCAACTGATGAACCAGAATCGCGACACGCTCGCGGCGATGATCACGGCGGAACACGGCAAGGTCTTCTCCGACGCGCAGGGCGAAGTCTCCCGGGGCATCGACATCATCGAATTCGCCTGCGGCATCCCCCAGCTGCTTAAGGGCGACTACACGGACCAGGTCAGCACCGGGATGGACAACTGGACGCTGCGCCAGCCGCTGGGCGTGGTCGTTGGCATCACGCCGTTCAACTTCCCCTGCATGGTCCCTTGCTGKATGTTCCCGATCGCGCTGGCGGCCGGCAACACCTTCGTGCTCAAGCCCAGCGAGCGCGATCCCAGCGCCAGCCTGTTCATGGCGGAGCTGCTGACCGAAGCGGGCTTGCCGGCCGGCGTGTTCAACGTGGTGCAGGGCGACAAGCTCGTGGTCGACGCACTGATCGAGCATCCTGACGTCAAGGCGGTGAGCTTCGTCGGCTCTACCCCGATCGCCCAGTACATCAGTGAGCGCTCGGCGCAWTTCGGCAAGCGCGTGCAGGCGCTCGGCGGCGCCAAGAACCACCTGGTGGTCATGCCCGACGCGGATATCGAACAAGCCGTGGACGCCTTGATCGGCGCCGGCTATGGCTCGGCCGGCGAGCGTTGCATGGCGATCTCGGTTGCCGTGCTGGTGGGCGATGTCGCGGACAAGATCCTCCCGCTGCTGGCCGAGCGCGTGAAGGCGCTGGTGATCGGCAACGGCATGAATGCGCAAGCCGAGATGGGCCCCATCGTCACGCGCCAGGCCCTGGAGCGGATCGAAGGCTACGTCGGCCTCGGCGTGGAGGAAGGCGCCACGCTGGTGGTGGACGGCCGCGATTGCCGTGTGCCCGGCCATGAAGCGGGCTTCTTCACGGGCGGCACCTTGTTCGACAACGTGACCCCCGCCATGCGCATCTACAAGGAAGAAATCTTCGGCCCGGTGCTGGGCTGCGTGCGCGTGAAGGATTTTGCCGAGGCCGTGCAACTGGTCAACGACCATGAGTTCGGCAACGGCGTGGCCTGCTACACCAGCGACGGCGGCGTGGCGCGTGAGTTTGCGCGGCGCATCCAGGTCGGCATGGTCGGCATCAACGTGCCCATTCCGGTGCCGGATCAGTTCCGGTCAGTCCCGCTTACTGCAGTTTGAGGGTACTGAATACCCGGCTCATCAGGCGCATTTTGCGTTGAGCCACGCCCGAAGCACCCGGCATGATCATCGTCCCCGCTGGGTTTTTGCCGCGCCCGGGCAATCGATAGGCTCGATAGGCACGCCGGCGATACGCCAAGCCCATCTGCCACCACTTGCAGCCAGCGCGCCAGGCTCCACAGCACGTTGCGCTGCCAGCCGCCCAGCCGCAGCACGCTACGCTGCTGGCGGCCGGCTTCGCCCGCCAATTCGGCAGCTTCTGCCGCGGCCTCCTCCCTACAATCCAATAACGAAGAAAAAAGCCAATGGAGACCGCAATGCGTGCCCTGCCAAAGACAGCCGCCATCCAGATTGCCCCTGGCGAGGGCTACGACCCCGACGCCGAGGAAACCAGCGAATGGCTCGACGCCCTGTCCGGCGTCTTTCGCACCGGCGGCGCGCCGCGTGCGCGCTTTTTGCTGGAGCGCCTCGCCGAGCATGCCAGCCATCTCGGCCTTGGCGAACGGGCGCATCCGTACTCGGCCTACCAGAACAGCATCGGCGTCGGCGAGCAGCCGCGCTATCCCGGCGACCTTGCCATCGAACAGCGGCTGACCTCGATCATCCGCTGGAACGCGCTGGCCATGGTGGTGCGCGCCAACAAGGCCTACGGCGAACTTGGCGGCCACCTTGCCAGCTATGCGTCCGCCGCCGAGATCTTCGAGGTGGGCTTCAATCACTTCTTCCGCGCCGACGATGGAGAGCACAAGGGCGACCTGGTCTACTTCCAGCCGCATTCCGCGCCGGGCGTCTATGCCCGCGCCTTCCTGGAGGGACGGCTGTCCGAGTCCCAGCTGGCGAGCTACCGGCAGGAAACCGGCGGCGGCGGCCTCTCCTCCTATCCGCATCCCTGGCTGATGCCGGATTTCTGGCAATTCCCGACCGGCTCCATGGGCATCGGCCCGATCAGCGCCATCTACCAGGCTCGCTTCCTGCGCTATCTCGGGCATCGCGGCATTGCCGACACCGCCGCGCGGCGCGTGTGGGGCGTGTTCGGGGATGGCGAGATGGACGAGCCGGAGTCGCTTGCCGCGCTCTCGCTGGCGGCGCGCGAGAAGCTCGACAACCTCACCTTCGTCATCAACTGCAACCTGCAGCGGCTCGATGGCCCGGTGCGCGGCAACGGCCAGGTGATCCACGAGCTGGAGGCGCTGTTTGGCGGCGCAGGCTGGCACGTCGTCAAGGTGGTCTGGGGCTCGGAGTGGGATGCGCTGTTTGCGCGCGACACCAATCACGCGCTGCTGCGGCGCTTTGCTGCGATGGTGGACGGCGAGTACCAGAACCTCGGCGCCAAGGATGGCGACTACAACCTGGCCCACTTCTTCAACACGGACCCCGAGCTCAAGGCGCTGGTCGCCAGCATGAGCAGCGCGGATATCGATGCGCTGCGCCGGGGCGGCCATGACTTTCGCAAGCTGTACGCCGCATTCCTGGATGCGCAGGCGCACAAGGGCAAGCCCACCGTGATCCTCGCCAAGACCAAGAAGGGCTATGGCATGGGCGAAGCGGGCGAGTCCCGCATGACGGCGCACCAGCAGAAGAAGCTCGATATCGACGCGCTGCGCGCCTTCCGCGACCGCTTTGCGCTGCCGCTGGACGACGATGCCGTGGCCGATCTGCGCTTCTACAAGCCGGCCGACGACAGCCCGGAGATGACCTACCTCCATGCCCGGCGCCAGGCGCTGGGCGGCTACCTGCCGGCGCGCGCGCGCACCGCGCCCGCGCCCGCGCTGCGCATGCCCGAGCTGATGCAGTACGGCCGCTTCGCCATGGATCCGGACGAGCGCGCCGTTTCCACCACCACCGGCGTGGTGCGCCTGTTTACCAACCTGATCAAGGACAAGACCATCGGCCCGCGCGTGGTGCCCATCGTGGCCGACGAGGCGCGCACCTTCGGCATGGCCAACCTGTTCCGGCAGATCGGCATCTACTCGCCGGTGGGCCAGCTCTACGAGCCGGAGGACGCCGGCTCGATGCTGTACTACAAGGAAAGCCAGCAAGGGCAACTGCTGGAAGAAGGCATCACCGAAGCCGGCGCACTGGCCTCGTGGACGGCCGCGGCCACGTCGTACAGCGTGAGCGGCGTCGCCATGCTGCCGTTCTACATCTACTACTCGATGTTCGGCTTCCAGCGCGTCGGCGACCTGATCTGGGCGGCGGCGGACCAGCGCGCGCGCGGCTTCCTGATCGGCGCCACCGCCGGGCGCACCACGCTTGCCGGCGAAGGCCTGCAGCACCAGGATGGCACCAGCCAGCTGATCGCCGCCACGGTGCCGAACTGCCGCGCCTACGATCCGGCGTTCGCCAGCGAGGCCGCGGTCATCATCCACCACGGCGCGCGCAGCATGCTGGAAGCACAGCGCGACGAGTTCTACTACCTGACCGTCAACAACGAAAACTACGTGCAGGCACCGCTGCGTGAGGACGCGCACGACGACGTGATCAAGGGCATGTACCTTTTCGGCACGCGCGGCCCCGCAGGCGCTGCCACCAGCGTGAGGCTGCTCGGCTCGGGCGCCATCCTGCGCGAAGTCATCGCCGCCGCGGACCTGCTCGCGAGCGACTGGGATATCAAGTCAGAGATCTGGAGCGTAACCAGCTTTTCCGAGCTGGCCAGGGACGCCCGCGAATGCGAGCGCGCCAGCCTGTTCGCCAGCGGCGGCGAAACGCAAAGCCATTTGCAGCGCTCGCTGCCGGGCGCTACCCCGGTCATTGCCGCCACCGACTACGTGCGGGCCTATGCGCAACTCATCGCCTCGTACCTGCGCGCGCCGTTCACCGCGCTTGGCACGGACGGCTTCGGGCGCAGCGACACGCGCGCCGCGCTGCGCCGCTTCTTCGAGATCGACCGCTACCACGTGGCGATTGCCGCGCTGCGGTCGATTTCTCCGGCGCTGCATGCCAAGGGGCTGGAGCGCTATGGCGTGAGGACGGAGGCGGATGCGCCCTGGGCGCGTTAAGCCAGCGCCGGCGCGATATCCGCTTGTCTGGCTTGCGCAGCCATGGTGCGCAAGCCGCGGGAGGCAGAGGATGGCGATGAAGCGGAAGGGGGCGAGTCATCGAGACCGGGCCATCAAACGGCCCCATGAGCGTCAACAGCCGAGCCTGCCGCATGCAGCGTGGCTCAATCCCGGCCTGCATCCGCTGAGGGTTCATCCAGCAAATGCCCGAACTCATCCAGCTCCTTCTGGATCCGCACCATGCTAGCGTCAATCGCCTGCGGCGTGACTTCACCGTCGACGAACTCAACCGAGACGCGGGTAACACGCGGATCTTTGTCAATCATGCCCTGCAGCACCTTGTCGAAGAACTTTTCCCCCGCACGCAAGCCGAGCGGGCGGGGGACAAGCACCTTGACCAGCAGGACCTCCTCCTCGCTTTTCGTCTTTGCCGCATCGGCAAATGCAGTCCGGAGATACGATT
>NZ_JBFTSF010000423.1:0-4199 GCF_056399905.1 Cupriavidus sp. 01L46 | reverse complement strand
GCGCTGAGGTTGCCCTCGCCGTCGGTGGCGGTCGCCGCCACGCTCAGCGTGAAGTTGGCGTCGTTGGTCGGCGTGATCGTCAGTGAGCCTAATGTCCAGCCATGGACATCGACCGCGGTGTGGCCAGCCGAAGCGGTGAAGCTGTGGCTGCCGTCGCTCAACGTGGCCCCCAGCGGGATCGCGCCGACCAGCAGCGAGGCCAGGCCATTGCTGTCGCCGGCCAGGCCGTTGACCGTGGCGCCCAGGTTCAGCGCAATCGCCGCGCCCTCGACCCCGCTCTCCGCTACCGGCGCCAGGGTGGGCGCCAGCGGATTGACCGTCACCGCCTCGGTCGCGGTGGTGGTGGTGCTGAGGTTGCCTTCGCCGTCGGTGGCGGTGGCCGCCACGCTMAGCGTGAAGTTCGCGTCGTTGGTCGGCGTGATCGTCAGTGAGCCTAGCGTCCAGCCATGGACATCGACCGCGCTGTGGCCGGCCGAAGCGGTGAAGCTATGACCACCCACGCCGTCGCTCAGCGTGGCCCCGACCGGGATCGCACTGACGACCAGCGAAGCCAGGCTGTTGCCGTCGCCGGCCAGGCCGTTGACCGTCGCGCCGAGGTTCAGCGCGATCGCAGCGCCCTCGACCCCGCTCTCGGCCACCGGCGCCAGGGTCGGCGCCAGCGGATTGACCGTCACCGCCTCGGTTGCGGCGGACATATTGCCGGCCGTGTCAGTTACCTGGACGCTCAGCGTGAAGTTGGCGTCATTGCTTGGCGTGATCGTCAGTGAACCCAGCGTCCAGCTGTGGACATCGACCGCGGTGTGGCCGGCCGAAGCGGTGAAGCTATGACCACCAGCGCCATCGCTTAGCGTGGCGCCGGCCGGGATCGCGCTGACCACTAGCGAGGCCACACTGTTGCCGGGGCCGAACGCCGCCGCCGAGAGCGTGCCCAGCGCGATCGACGAGCCCTCGATCCCCGCCTGAGTAGCGGACGCCCACATTACCGCAGGCGCTCCAGTGTCGAGCGCAAAGGTGACGCTGGTGGCCGATGAGATGTTGCCGTTCACGTCGATCTGGCGCACCTGCAGGTTGTTCATACCCTCCGCCGAGCTAAAACTATTATTCCAGYGTGCGCCGCCGTCGATGCTGTACTGGACCGTCGCGCCGTGCGCGATCCCACTCAGGCATAGCGTGCCATCCCTGGTGATATTGTCCGTGCTTGATGTACCGCTGTCATGCGCGAGGGTCACCCCGGGTCTGGGGGGGGCGATTTCCACGTATGCGGTGGCCCAACTGAGGGTTCCATTGCCGAGCCGGATGGCGTACGTAAAGCTGTCCGTTGCGTACCCGAGGTCGCGGTAGCTACTGGAGAGCCAGGCTGGATCCAGTGTGCGCGCGTCGTAGCCGACTTTTCCATCCGACGTAATCCAGATGTGCGCGCCGCGATCGCTGTGATCTGTGCTTAGCGCCTCCGTCCTGGCCGTGTCCTGGGTCAAAAGCGCGGCTTGCTCCAAGGCGATAGTCGTCTCGTTACCGGCATCGATCGAGTAGAGCGTCTTAGCTGCCCCCCCGAGATCATTAGCCATGACGCTCAGGTAAACCGTGCCTAGCGAGTTATCCGTGAGGCCAGTCATGGCCGCGGTAAACACGTCGTCCGTCGCTTGCGGCGTGTTGGAGATGGAAGTCGAAGTACCGTTTGTGTTCGTAGCCATGACGTGCTCCGTGAGCGTTGCCGGGATTCAGAAATGAAAGCGCCCTGCCGCTGAACTGGCACATTGCGTCCCCAACCTGATGCGCGGACCCTCCGTGCCTGCGAACGCAGGACACGGACCTTCAGTAGAATCGACTCGATGCGGGTAACCCTTCCAGATTGGCAGGCCAACGCAATCGCAAAGCAATTCCCCGAGCACCACAAGGGCTTGCAGAGCCGAGGAGTGATCGCCATCTGCCGCCTCATCGTGATGCGTGGCAATCAGTATGTTGTTACCGGGAGTAGCGGTAATGGCGACCATGCTTGTTTCCCTTGAAGCGCCCGGCATCGTGGGCAAGGCAGCTATCAATTCTTGTCGGCAATACGGCTAACGCTCACGCAGCGCCGTGTCTTTGGTTTTAATGATCGGTTTGAGCAAATAATGCAGTACGGTCTTCTGGCCTGTTCGGATGTCAACGGTGGCGACCATGCCGGGTAGGATCGGAACGGGTCCGCTCTGCCCGCTCGACCTGTTTTGCCTGGTGCGCACCAGGATCCGATAGTAGGCTTCGGGTTTTTCACCCGGTTTTTCCGGAGTCAGCGTATCGGCGCTGATATGTTCGAGCGTGGCGGGAAAACCACCGAAGATGGAATAGTCGTAGGCCGACAGTTTGACTGTCGCCTCCTGACCAGGATGCAGAAAGGCGACGTCCGCGGGGCGCACACGCGCTTCGATCAGCAGTGTGTCATCCAGCGGCACGATCTCCATGAGCTCCATGCCCGGCTGGACCACGCCCCCCACAGTGTTGATCTTGATCTGCTTGACGACGCCCGCCACCGGGGCCCGTACAATGGCGTGTACGACCCGGTCTTCCAGTGCGGTGTTAGCAGCGCTCAGCGCGGCCTGCTCGGCGCGCGCCTGGTTGAGGTCCCGCATTGCGTCGGCGCGAAAGTGCGCGCTCATTTCGTCGATCTTCTGGCGCACTTCGCGGTATGCGGCATCCAGCCGCGGCAGCGCCAGCCTGGTCACGCTGAGCTCGCCCGCCAGGTCATTGGCCTCCCGTTCCAGCCTCAGCAGCTCCACGTCGGAAACGACGCCCTTCTGGGCAAGTGGGCGGGTCATGGCCAGCTCCTTCGCAACCAGCGTGTAGCTGTGCTGCAATTGCGCCTCGCGCGAGCGCTTCTCCGCGAGTTCCTGCCGGCGTTGGTCGGCCTGTTGCCGCAGCACGGCCAGGCTGGCCTGCAATTCCCGTTGGCGGGACTCGAACAGGCTCTGCTCTTCGGCAACGAACTTCACGCTTTCCTTCCCGCCCGGTTGGCGCGTCGTGACGAAGGGTGTGCCGCCGGCCTCGGCTGCCAGGCGCGCCATTCTGGCAATCAGGACGTCATCCTTCGCCTGGCCCTCCTTGTACGAGGCACTGAAGCGGGTGTCGTCGATGCGCATCAACGGCTGGTTTTTCTGCACGATCTCGCCCACCCGGACCAGGATCTCCGAAACCACTCCGCCATCGGGGTTCTGCACCGTCTGAACCTGGCTGGATGGAATGACTTTGCCCTCCCCTACCGTCACTTCATCCACCTTGGCCAAGGCGGCCCAAGTGAGCGCCAGAATGAGAAAGGCGAACGTCGACCAGAGGATCCAGTGGGTGAAATGGCGCGGCCCTTCCATGATCACCGCGCTGCTTTCCCGCATGAACTCGGTATCGTCCGCACGCGGTGTGAGCGCCGCGACAATTCGACCGAGCCACCCTTTGCGTTCACCCCGGCCTGCCGGTGGCTTGTCAGTGCACGGCGATTCAAGCGGCTGCGACATGGAGCGTCCTCCCTGCAAGAGCCGCCAGTACCGCGTCCCGGGGGCCGTCGGCAACAACGCGGCCGTGATCCATCACGATCAGACGATCGACCAGGCTGAGCAATGATGCGCGGTGTGTGACCAGCAGCAGGGTGCGGCCACCAAGCTGGGCCGCAAGCCTGGCCTTGAGCAGTTCCTCCGAGCGGTTGTCCATCGCGCTGCTCGGCTCGTCCAGTAGCAGCACCGGTGGCGCGAGAAGCTCAGCCCGGGCGATGGCGATAGCCTGCCGTTGCCCGCCAGACAGGCTTTCACCGCGCTCGCCCACCGGCAGATCGAAGCCGTTCGGCGACCCATTGACGAATTCGGTGACACCCGCGATCTGCGCCGCGCGCAGCACCGCCGCGTCGTCCGCGAAGGGCGCGCCCAGCACGATGTTTTCGCGCACGCTGCCATTGAACAGCACGATGTCCTGTGGCACGTAGCCGATATCGCGCCGCAGTGCGGCCGGATCAAACTGGCGCAATTCCGTGCCGTCTATCAGCACAGATCCCGAGTCAGGCGGGTACAGTCCCAGAACAAGTTTTTCGATAGTGGTCTTGCCTGAGCCGATACGGCCGATAAGGCCCACCCGCTCGCCCGCCGCGATACTGAATGAAACGTCGTCGAGGGCCGCACCACTCCGGCCCGGATAGGCGAAACGGACACTCCTGAATACAATGTCGCCCCGCACCCTGGGGC
>NZ_JBFTSF010000422.1:0-4228 GCF_056399905.1 Cupriavidus sp. 01L46 | reverse complement strand
TCCTCGGTGGTCTCGATCATCAGCCGGATGGTGCGGTTGAGCTTCAGCCCGCTTTCCTTCACGGTCTTCATCGCGTACAGCACGGTGGCAATCGAGCCCTTGTCGTCGATGGTGCCGCGGCCGTACAGGAAATCACCCACGCGCGTGACCTTGAACGGATCGAGCTTGGTGCCGTCGTCCAGCACCCATTCGTCCGCCACGGCAGGGACTACGTCGGCGTGGGTGAGCAAGCCGAATTCTTCCTTGCCCGTGCCCGGCAAAGTGACTTCGAACACGCGGTTGTCCACATTGCGGAAGCTGAGGCCGAAGTCCTTGGCCATGCCTTCCACCAGGTTGCCGAAGGCGATGATGGCGGGGTTCTCGTGCTGCGGGATCTTGTCGTCGCGCACGGTGCGCAAGGCCACCATGCGCTCGATGGCGCTGATCACCGCCTGGTGGTGATGAATCCGGTTATAGAGGCCCAGCAAGCGCCCGATATTGGTCAGGTCGTCGCCGTGCAGCGGGGCGTGCTTTTGATAGGCGGCGACACTGCCCGCCAGCGAGGGATCGGCCTTGGCTGCGGCACGCAGGAATGCGTTGAAATCGGCGGGCGGGCTGGCCTGCGCGGCGGCGGCTAGTGCGTCGAGGCCAGGCTTCTTCAGCGTGTCCGCGAGCGCGGGCTGGCCCACGGCCAGCGTGAGCAGGGCAAGCGATGCGAGCAAGGTCGAGCGTTTCATGGGCAGGGCCCCCAAAAACGCAGGATGTTCGCATGAGTTGGCGGGCTGGTGCAAATCGCGCCGGCCCGCCGCAAGCTTGTTGCTTCTGGATGCATGGATCCAGTCACCTGGAAGGCACCTTGGCTCCCTACGCCCGGCGCCATTGATGCCATCAGGTGTGCCGGGCTTCCCCGGCGCATGGCTGCGGCCGGCAGGCCGAACCATGGCCCTGGCGGCTACATGGCCTGGGGCACGAAATCGGATCTGTGTTGTCGCGCGTCCCTCGGGTCAGGCAGGTGATGCCGTTGGGCAGGATATCCGCCGCTGGGCAGTCCGCCAGATGCACTTCCGGCCAACAGCGCATTCAGGCTCTCCGGTAATCTGCCCGGACCGCATGCCGCCGCGGGTGGGGGATCGAAGTCGCTCGGCGCCAGGCTGGCGCCGAGCAGCTTGCCGAACGCGTTGAGCTGCACGTCGGAGGTCAGCCCCGCGCTGCCCGCGAGTGCGGGGCAGATGATCCACGTGGTGCCATCCCTCTTGTAGATGTGCAGGAGCCTTACCTGGTCCGCCGGCTGCAATTGCTGCTCTTCACATGGGGCCTGTTCGAGCCCAAATGCGCGTACGAAGTCGTCAGCCTGGCGATAGCCGATGCAGACGACCACCTTGGGCCGCCAGTGCGCGCAGAGCGTGCGCAGGAAGCGGAATCGCCCGCCATGCCGGCACAGGTCCAGGTAGCGATCCTTGGGCACGAGCTCGGACTGACCGCGGAACACCTTGGACCAGGGTGTCAGGCCATCGAGCATGACGGGCAGCGGGAACAGGTTCAGCTTGAATTGCGCGCCGTCGGGTGCGTAGAGCTCATCCCGGTAGTACGCCTTCCAGTCGTTGTCGTCCAGCCGGATACCGAGCGCTTGCGCGCGCGCTGCGGCCATGATGCGGGCAATGCGCTGGTGGTTCAGCCATTTGCCCATGTCTTCCCGATGCTTCGCGCGAAACTCCGCATCCCATGCGTGCGGCTCCGTGCGCGGCCGTAATGGCCCCGCCAGGCGCTCGTACCAGGGATGCGGGCTTCTGTCGCAGATCCAGAGACTGGCCCTGGGGTTTCCGCCTTCCATCCCTACGTACGAGGCAAAGTAGTTGTCCAGTTCCTGACGCGTGAATACCCCTGTGTGCTGCACTTTTGCCCCCCTGCCTTTTGGTGGGACCCCGTTTTCACMGATTCCACAACGTGCCGCCCGGCGCTTGCAGCGCCGCGTGTGCCGCGTGGTTGTTTGATGTGTCCGGCGGGTCGGCTGCACGGTGCGGCGGTTTCCCCTCCCGCGCCGGCTGCGGCCTCGCTCGTTGTATTTGTCTTACACGGTGCTGGAAATCGAAAATAGCCAGTTCATGCCTGTCGGCCTGAGCTGTTCATATTCTGAGTTACTTCCCACAGTAAATCGATATGAAATAAATAAAATGCTAAATATTCAATTGCTGCGATGCACTATATCCGAGATCATTTGTGATACACATTGCAATATTTTAATGTCTGACATAAGAGCGATGGAATGCCAGGTATTACGCCGCATCTATTATTTTCATCCCCTCTGATGGGGGGATTGGTTTTGTGAAAACGCCCCCTGGATTAACGCGTCCTGGCCCTTCAAATGGAGAGCAGAAAGAGAAAAAAGGGGTGTAGGCCGGGGAGATCGCCTACACCCTCAAGGGATGGCAACAACAGGGTCGATCGAGTTGCCGCTGCTAAGTGTGCTGCAGTACAGCAATTTAAGTACCCTGCTGAAAGGGGGTGGATAGCCGGCAGAGTGGGGAGCGCGCGACTTGGCGCCCGGCGAGGCTCTCGAAATCAATCAATCCAGCGTCAGATGCGCTGTCCGGATGACTTCTCCCCACCGTTTTCGCTCGCTTGCCACGAATGCGGCGAACTTCTCCGGTGGCTGGCCTCCCGCAACGCCCCCCATTTCGCGGATCTGGGCCAACAGCGCCGGATCGCGCATGATCACGGCAAGCTGCTGCTCCAGCTGGGAGACGACCGCCGGCGGTGTCTTTGCAGCAACGAAGATGCCGATCCACGCAGTCGAGAGGAAACTATCAAAGCCGGCCTGCACCATCGTGGGCACCTCTGGCAGGCTCGGCATGCGCTGTGCCGAAGTCACGGCGAGCGCGCGCAGCTTTCCGGAGCGGATATGCGGCAGTGCCTGTGTCAGGTTGTCGAACTGGAATGTCGTTTCCCCTGCCAGCAATGCCGTGGTGGCAGGCGTGGAACCCTTGTATGGCACGTGAATGGCATCGGTGCCAGTGCGCATCTTGAAGAGTTCGCCCACAAGATGGCTGGTCTGGCCAATACCAGCCGAACCGAAGGAAAGTTTGCCGGGTTGTTGCCTGAGTTGTGCGATCAGGTCGGCCACGCTCCTGATGGGCGATTGGGCATTTACCACCAGGACATTGGGAAAGGCAATGATGTCGGTGACCGGGGTCAGATCCGACGGCGCATAGCTGAGGTGCGTGTAGGCGCTATAGTTGATCGCTTGCGGGCCGACATTGCCTGCCAGCAACGTGTAGCCGTCGGCCGGCGCACGCAGCGCCGCCTGCGTTCCGATGATGCCGCCGCTGCCCGGGCGATTGTCGACGACGACGGGCTGCCCAAGGCGCGCGCTGAGTTTCCTGGCCAGCAGCCGGATTGGAATATCGATGGTGCCACCTGCCGCGCCCGGCACAACGATCGTGACCGGCCGCTTCGGCCATGCCGTATCCGGCGGCGTGCCGGCAGTGGCTGACAGTGTCGTCGCGGTCAGGGCGCAGACGAGCGAAAGGGCGAGGCGCTTTTCCGGGGGCCATGCATGCATATGTCTTCTCCTCTCTGGGTTCCGTCGATATTCTTGCCGTACTACATCCGGGGAGTGTCCACGGTGGCGGCAAAGCGCCCGAGATGCGTGGCGGCATTGCCCAGAAGCAGTTCATTGCCGATCAGCCGCTTGCTGTAATGGCTGATGGCGGTCTCGTCCTGCAAGCCGATGGCGCCATGCAATTGCAAGACATCCAGTGCGATACCGCGGCCGGCGATACCGGTCATGTACTTGGCCGCGCAGACGCGGCGCTCGCGTTCCGCCGGTTGCACGGTATCCCAGTCGGCCAGTGCCTGCCGCACCAGATGGTGCGCGTTGTTCCATGCGCGGTAGTGTTCAGCCACGCGGTGCTGGAGGACCTGTTGTTCCGACAAGGGGCGACCGAATTGCCTGCGTGTGCGCAGGTATTCGACTGTGATGCCCAGCGCGCGCCGCATGGCGCCGACGCTCTCCGCGCAGAGCGCTACTGTGGCCAGTGCCAGGGCCTGTTGAATGGATGCGGGGGCATGCTCGGGGCCAGCGAGCAAAGCGGCGTGCGCTAGTACCACGCCGTCCAGGTGCAGGTCAGCCGCGCTGCGCCCGTCGTGGAGCTGATAAGCGCGTTTGCCAACGCCGCCGATGCTGGCCGGCACGTCAAACAGGCCGATGCCGCCCTCACTCAGACACGCCGCCACGATCAAGCGATGGGCC
>NZ_JBFTSF010000421.1:0-6016 GCF_056399905.1 Cupriavidus sp. 01L46 | reverse complement strand
GGCAAGCAAGGGGCGCGGCCAAACAAAAAGGCAGGAGCGCGATGCTCCTGCCTTTTTGTTTGGTCAAGCAAGCGGCGCTGGCATCCGGTCCCCACCAGCCCGAAGGACAAGTGGGAACCGGCAGCAAGGCCGATGCTTAGGCGTGTTCGCCCAGGACGGAAACCGTCACGTCGACCAGCACGTCGGTGTGCAGCGAGACGCTGACCGGGTGGTCGCCAACAACCTTCAGCGGACCATTCGGCAGGCGCACTTGCGCCTTCTCGACCTTGAAGCCTTGGCCAGCCAGAGCTTCAGCGATGTCGGCGTTGGTCACCGACCCGAACAGGCGGCCGTCCACACCCGACTTCTGGGTGATCTGCACGGTCAGGCCGTTCAGCTTTTCGCCTTCGGCTTGCGAAGCTGCCAGCTTTTCAGCGGCTGCCTTTTCCAGTTCGGCGCGCTTGACTTCAAACTCGCTGATAGCGGTCTGGGTAGCGCGGCGGGCCTTCTTGTTCGGGATCAGGAAGTTACGGGCGTAGCCGTCCTTCACGCGAACGATGTCACCCAGGTTGCCCAGGTTGATGACTTTTTCAAGCAGAATAATTTGCATCGTGTTTTCTCCTTAACGGACCTAGGGCCGATCAGTTCTTGTGCAGGTCGGTGTAGGGCATCAGCGCGAGGAAACGCGCGCGCTTGATGGCCGTGTCGAGCTGACGCTGATAGTGCGCCTTGGTGCCGGTCAGGCGGGCCGGCGTGATCTTGCCGTTGTCGCCGATGAAATCCTTCAGGGTGTCCAGATCCTTGTAGTCGATCTGTTCCACGCCAGCCACGGTGAAGCGGCAGAAGCGCTTGCGCTTGAACAGCGGGTTTTGCTGTTGGAAGCGCTTCTTGTTCTTGTTGTCACGTTTGACGAATGCCATGATTCAATCCTTTTCGAATGCTTTACATCCAGTGATGTGAAAGACGAGAGCCTTGCTGTTGCGGTGCCTGCGGGCCAGGAATCCTTCGCAGTCGAGCATCGCGCCGAGCGGGGTACGCTCAAGCCGCTGGCCGATCTGACCAATTCCCATGGCGGCGATGGCGAACTCCACCTGCCTGGGCGTTTGCGCCTCGACCGTCTCGCCCGCGTACTGCAAGATGCAGTTGACCACGGGGACCCCGGCCGGGGTGTAACGCAAGGCATCGCGTTCCGCGAGCGTTGCGCAGAGCCTTAACTGGTTCAACGCACTCTCCCGCACCGATGCCCGCACTTGCCGCCGCGGCGATCAACGCCGGCGGCAACCACAACAGTCCGCACTTAGGCGGCCTGGACTTCGCTGGTCTGTTGCGCGGCCTTGCGAGCTTCTTCGCGCTGCACTTCCTTCATCATCGGGGACGGTGCGGTTTCAGCCTTCTTG
The DNA here is from genome assembly GCF_056399905.1 of Cupriavidus sp. 01L46. Lineage (NCBI taxonomy): Bacteria > Pseudomonadati > Pseudomonadota > Betaproteobacteria > Burkholderiales > Burkholderiaceae > Cupriavidus > Cupriavidus sp. 01L46. The sequence goes on along the minus strand of NZ_JBFTSF010000421.1, from coordinate 4,640 downwards.
GTCTGAACGATGAGGTGGCGCAGCACTGCATCGTTGAACTTGAACGCGTGTTCGAGTTCAGCCAGGGTTTCCTTGCCGCATTCGATGTTCAGGCAAACGTAATGAGCCTTGGCCAGCTTCTGGATCATGTAGGCCATCTGACGGCGACCCCAGTCTTCCACGCGGTGGATCTGGCCTTCCTGGGACGTGACCAGCGTCTTGTAACGCTCGATCATGGCCGGGACTTGTTCGCTCTGGTCCGGATGGACGATAAATACGATTTCGTAATGACGCATTGACGCTCCTTTTGGATAAGCTGCCCGAGCGCCATGTCCGGTGCAGCAAGGTTGAATAGCCTTATAGTATAGCGTGCTTTTGCTATCGGGAGCAAGCTGCCTCAGTTTTCGGTGAATCGCGCCTGCAGCGCAGCCGGATCCCTTGCCAGTCCTGGCTCCGCGGCCAGAGCCAGCGCCAGGAGCACGCGCGCTTTATAAGGATTGAGGTCGCCGGCCGAAACAAAAACGCCCGCGGCCGGCTTGGGAGGTGCTGGAATCGCCACATGCCCCGCCCCGGTGCGCGAACTGCGCACCACTGCCACGCCGGCGCTGGCAGCATCAGTTAGCGCCTCCGCCAGCGACTGGTGGACCGACCCGTTGCCAGCGGCCGCCACGACCAGGCCTGACACGCCCGCCTGCGCCAAGGCATCCACCACGATCCGGCCCGGTTCCGCATAGCTAGCCACGATCTCGACCTGCGGCCATGCACCTGGAACCGGCCAGGCCTTGGCCGGCAAGCGGCCGGGGGTGCGCACAAAGCGCACGAGGTTGTCCTGAACAAAACCAATCGGCCCGGATACCGGCGACACAAACGCATTCACCGCCGATGTGTGCGCCTTCATCACATCGCGCCCTGCATGAATCTCCTGATTGATCACCAGCAGCACGCCCTTCGCCGTCGCGCCGGCATCCGCCGCTACGCGCACCGCATCCAGCAGGTTCAACGGGCCATCCGCCGACAACGAGGTCGACGGCCGCATTGCAGCCGTCAGCACAACCGGCACCGTACCCACGCAAGCCAGGTGCAGCAGCATGGCCGTCTCTTCCAGGGTATCGGTGCCGTGCGTAATGACAATGCCCGACACATCGGGCTGCGCGGACCAGTACGCCACGCGCCCCACCAACCTGGACCAGAGCGCGAACGACATGTCCTTGCTATCCACCTGCGCAACCTGCTCGGCCTCGATCCGCGCCACCGCGCCCAGCGCCGGCACCGCGTCGAGCAGCGCCGTCACCGGCACCGTCGCCGCCTGGTACTTCGCGCTGCTGGCTGGGTTGGAAGAAGAACCGGCAATGGTGCCGCCGGTAKCGAGCACGACGACACGAGGCAGGAGAGACATGGCGGGAAAGTGGGAAAGTGGCCGGCAGCCAGAAAAGTTGAACAGTACGCAACGCAAGACGCTTCAGTGCCGCGGATTGTAACCCTCCGCCCACCCGCCACGGCACGCGCCAAGACCCGTGGGACGCACCTGTCAATGCGCAAACTCCCAAAAATTCCGCTTGCACTTCACTCGATACTGTATAAAATCACAGCATACTGTTTAAACATACAGTGCTTTCAAACACCGGCGACCATGGCGACCCTGACACCGCGACAGCAGCAGATTTTCGACTTGATCCGCAGCAGCCTCCAGCACACGGGCTTCCCGCCCACGCKCKCAGAGATCGCCGCCAAGTTCGGCTTCTCCTCACCCAATGCAGCCGAGGAACATTTACGTGCCCTGGCCCGCAAAGGCGTGATCGAGCTCACCCCCGGCGCCTCACGCGGCATTCGCCTCAAGGTCTCCCGCAGCGACTCCGAGCTACCCGACCAGTTCTCGCTGCCCATGGCCGGCGTCATGCAGCTAACCCTGCCATTGGTCGGGCGCGTCGCAGCCGGCAGCCCGATCCTCGCCGCCGAACACATCGACCGCCAATACCAGGTCGACGCCTCGGTGTTCGACGTGCAGCCCGATTACCTCCTGCGGGTGCGTGGTCTCAGCATGCGCGACGCCGGCATCCTCGATGGCGACCTGCTCGCCGTCAAGCGCGCMAGCGAAGCCGCCAACGGCAAGATCGTTGTAGCGCGCCTAGGYGACGACGTCACCGTCAAACGCCTCAACCGCCGCGGCGACATCATCGAGCTGATCGCCGAGAACCCCGACTTCCCCAGCATCATCGTGCAAGCCGGCCGTGAAGAGTTCTCACTAGAAGGCATCGCTGTCGGTCTCATCCGCCCCGGCGCCTTCTGACGAGTGCGGCTGAGACGGGCGAACCCCGTACAAGCCGACACCCGATTGTGCCAACGCACCCGCGTAGCGGGTACCGCTAACTGTTGTTGCAAGTCACCAGGTGTAGCCATGCTGCCAGCCAACCGCCTCTCCGCCCGCCGCCCCGTCAAGCCCGTGCCCTTCCGCCAGTCCAAAGGCGTACGCATCTACCAGGGCGCACAACGACGCACCATGGTTGGCAGCATGGCCGCCATCTGCCGAATGCTCGAGTTGGAGGAATCCTCCAAGCTGGCTGGTTAAGCAGGCGGCACTGAAAAAAATTTGTGCAGAGTACTAGCCATCCGGCTCTTGGCATTGTATGATCTTGTTCTTCGTCGTTCGGCACCAAGCAGAACGACATCGACGGTGGCTGTAGCTCAGTTGGTAGAGTCCAGGATTGTGATTCCTGTCGTCGTGGGTTCGAGTCCCATCAGCCACCCCAGAATTTGCTTTACAAAACAGCGACTTAGCCAAGTCGCTGTTTTTGTTTGTGGACTCAGCGCACGCTGAAAGCGCCCACAGCGGTAATTCGGATCAAGGGCCTTGCGACTCAAGCTCGCAACGCACGTACCCCCCCCCCCCCGCAATCCCGTCACACGTTCTTGCCCGGCGAAACCATCCGTTGACAATTCGGCGCTCTGCTTTCGGGACGCACGCATTCGGATTCACTACGAATCCGCACAGTAGCTGTGCACTGCAATGCCTCCGCCCGATACTCGTTGCCTAGAGACGTGAGTGATGCACTGACTCTTGGGTGCACCGGCGTGTCCAGCAACGAATATTGGCATCGAATTTGGATAAAGATATTTTAATTCTGCCTATAAGGCCTTCATTGTCTCAAAGGGAAAAACCAACTAATCGGCAAGAGGGAAGCCAAAGACATCCCGCAGCAGATCTTGCTCGAACGCCGCTATCCACGAAGACCCCGCCCTGTCTGGATAGCGCCGAACTTCGCTTCCGATTACTCGGGTGACGGTGATTTCCCGCAGCGTGTGATTCGGGCTGTCGGCCAGCGGAGTGCCCTCCTCTGCTGCGACATCGAAATCCTCTGGTACAAATCCGTGCCGCGCGCAAGCGGACTCGAAATTCTCACGCTCGTCCGCGGGTAGTTCGTAGAATAACTTTTGAACCATGGCCATCTCCCAGAGCCTCGCTGAGATCCTAACATGGCCAATCCGCGCATCCCTGAGCAGTTTGTCGGCTACCCCATCTGCAATGCAATCACGCTCCAGGAGACCGAGTCGCGGCCCTGCGTATCCTTGCGCTGCCCGATATAGCGTTCAGCCAAGCCAATCGCTCGGCCAAGTTCMAGCGTCTCATCGGCAGACACGTCAAACATCCTTCGACCATGGGGAACAGGCCCATGTCTGAGCGACATGATGACACTAGCGCCCGGCGCCAGCAGTTCCGCGATGGCACGCATTGCAATCGCTCGCTCAGCAGCGTCAAGATGCATCCATACGGCAGTTAGCAATATGAGATCAAATTGCTCACGCCTGGCTCGCATCGCCGATAGGCATGGCAGCGCGTCATCCACCCATTCAATGGGCAAAGCCGCGTGAATACGCTGCCCCTCTTGACGCAATTCAAGGGTGGGTTCTAGAGCCACAATGCGATGTCCCAACCGAGCAAGCGCGGCTGCATCGCGGCCCGACCCAGCGCCGATGTCCAGAATGCCGCTGGGCGTATGTGGAAACAGGTGCAGAACGTCGCGATGGACATCCTCGAATAGAATGTGCTCGTATTGTTGCGCCAACGCGATTGCGTTGGCGCTATAGCCTGCGGTACCCGCCACTGTTCTACGCATGTGGATCCCTGTTTTCACCCTACCAACGGCGTATAGGAAGCTTCCGCGCCCTTTGGCATATTGCAATTGCTCGTTGACTGACCCCGACGAGACTTCCCGTAGACCCCCTTGGCATCGCGCCGGCGGTCTTCTTTTTTGCCGGACGCCGCAGTTGCCTTGATTTTCATCCGGAACAGCCGGATTGATGATGGCCTGCATCGAAGGCGACGCATGTGGCACAGTATTGTGCGTGCCCCCTCGACGTGAAGAGACACGCGTTTTAACCTGCGGAGTTGTGGATATGGCCCGCACCAGCCTGCTTCTGCTGATGTCACGGCTGTGGTCGCCGTTGCAAAACTTGGAACGCGKGCCCTGCGGCCGTCGACGGAATAGATCCACGCTTGTCTTCTGAAGCCGTTCTAAAACCGCAGCCACAAAAGCAAAACCCCCCAGTACTTTCGTACTGGGGGGTTTCAAGGGAGAGCCTGGCGATTACCTACTTTCACACGGGTATCCGCACTATCATCGGCGTGGAGTCGTTTCACGGTCCTGTTCGGGATGGGAAGGGGT
>NZ_JBFTSF010000420.1:0-4678 GCF_056399905.1 Cupriavidus sp. 01L46 | reverse complement strand
GTGCATCCCTCCAGCCCGGTGCTGAGCTGGGAGACGCGCGGCGGCGTGCATTACCTCAAGACGCCTGGCGGCATCGTGCGCGCCCGCGCGGTGGGCGTGGCCACCGGCGGCTATACCTCGCCGAGCCTGCACGCGCAGCTCAAGAACCGGCTATTCCCGATCCTGTCGAACTCCATCGTCACGCGAGTGTTGACGCCCACGGAGCGCGAGGCGTGCAATTTCCGCACGACGCAGGTCATCACCGATACCCGCATCCTGCGGCACTACTACCGCCTGATGCCGGACGGCCGCCTGCAGATCGGCAGCCGCAGCGCCATCACCGGCAACGATGCGCCGCAGCATAAGTACAAGGACAAGCTCATTGCCGACCTGCACCGCAAGTTCCCTGCGCTCGAAGGTATCACATGAAGGATGAGGTGATCTGAACCTGGAAGGTTGAAGGTTGAAGGTTGAAGGTTGAAGATAAAAGGTTGAAGGTTGATAAAAGCGGAGTCCCCCAAGAACCGCTATCCCCACTAAAGACGAGGAGCCAGGCATGGGCCGAGGCCATCAATCCGTACCCCCGCAGCCAGGCCGCCGCGGCGTGCTGCGCTCGCTCGGCGCACTCGGCGCCGGCGCCGCGCTGACCCACCCGGCGCTGCAAGCGCTGGCGGCCACCGCCGCCAATGCGCGCATCGAGATGCCGTTCGAGAACGGCGAGCGCGAACTGGTGGCCTTCCCCCAGAAGCGCCCGCTGATCCTGCTGACCAGCCGGCCGCCACAGCTGGAGACCCCGTTTGGCGTGTTCAACGAGGGCCCGATCACGCCCAACGATGCCTTCTTCGTGCGTTACCACTGGAGCGGCATCCCCACCAGCATCGATCCGCAAACCTACCGGCTGCGCGTGGGCGGCAAGGTCAACGCCCCGCTGGAACTCTCTCTGGACGAGATCAAGCGCCTGGCCACCCCGGTGGACCTGGTGGCGGTCAACCAGTGCTCGGGCAACAGCCGGGGCTTTTTCTCGCCRCGCGCCAACGGCGGGCAACTCGGCAACGGCGCCATGGGCAATGCGCGCTGGACCGGCGTGCCCCTGAAAGCCCTGCTGGATAAGGCCGGCGTGCAGGCCGGCGCMATGCAGGTGAGCTTTGACGGCATGGACCGCCCGCCGCTGGAAGGCGGCCCGGACTTCGTCAAGGCACTGGCCATCGACCACGCGCTCGACGGCGAGGTCATGCTCGCCTGGGCCATGAACGGCGCGGACCTGCCCATGCTCAACGGCTATCCGCTGCGCCTGATCGTGCCAGGCTACTACGGCACCTACTGGGTCAAGCACCTGGCCGATATCCAGGTGCTGGACAAGCCGTTCGACGGCTTCTGGATGAACGCGGCTTATCGCATCCCCGACAATCCCTGCGCCTGCGTGGCGCCCGGCACGGCGCCCGCGCGCACGGTGCCGATCAACCGCTTCAACGTGCGCTCTTTCATCACCAGCGTGGCCGATGGCGCCAGGGTGCAGGCCGGCCGCCAGACCGTGCTGCGCGGCATCGCCTTCGACGGCGGCCATGGCATTGACGAGGTGGCCCTGTCGACGGACGGCGGGCGCACCTGGCGCGCCGCGCAACTGGGCAAGGACCTGGGCCGCTACTCCTTCCGCGAATGGACGGCGGCGTTTACGCCGCCAAGGAAGGGCGAGTACGAACTGAAGGTGCGCGCCAGCAACCGCATCGGCCAGAGCCAGCCGCTCACCGCGCTATGGAACCCCGCCGGCTATATGCGCAACGTGGTGGAAACCACGCGCGTGGTGGCAGCATGAAGGAGGCCGCCATGCAACTCGCCAAGCCCTTGCGCCGCCATGGCGCGATACTCGCCCTTGCCCTGTGCGCCGCCGGCATGGCGAGCGCCGCGCTGGCACTGGAAATCACGCTGCCGCCGGAGACCGCGCGCTACACGCCGAGCGACCTGCCCGGCTATCGCCTGGTGCAGCAAAACTGCATGGCCTGCCACTCCGCGCAGTACGTGCTGACGCAACCGCCATCGTCGCCGCGCAGCTACTGGGAGGCGACGGTCAGGAAGATGAAGAAGCCCTTCGGCGCGCCGTTCGCGGATGAAGACATCCCCGCCATGGTCGACTACCTGACCAAGACCTATGGCGCGGAGCGCACGGCCTACGCTGGCGCGCCCGCCGCGCAAGGCAGCGCACCGGTGCCGGCCGCCCCTGCCACGATCGCCGGCAACCATGATCCCCAAGCCTTGCTCACGTCCAATGGCTGCACCGCCTGCCACGCTGTCGACAAGAAGGTGGTGGGACCCGCGTTCAAGGAGGTCGCGGCAAAGTACGCGAACCAGCCGGGCGCCGCGGCGCTGGTGGCGCAGAACATCCGCGCGGGCGGCGCGGGCAAGTGGGGGCAAGTGCCAATGCCGGCCTATGCCGCGCTCTCCAAGGAAGACCTGCAAAGCCTGGCGGGGTGGATCCTCGGCCGCTGAGAAGCCGTGGCGCCGGACTGCGGGCAACCCGCATTTCCCCGGCGCGCGGCTTCGCCCATAATCTGCCGCACACGACAACGGCCCGGCATACGCTCACCAAGGCGTCCACGGCATTGGCCACAGCAACGGGAGCGGCATGGCAAGCGTAGGCAAGGCAAACACTTTCTGGAACCGGCTGCTGCAGCTTTCCTCCGATTCCGGCGTCAGCCTGCAGGCGCAGTTGCGCCAGCAGCTGGTGTCGGCCATTCTCGCCCGGCAGCTGCCGGAAGGCAGCGCCCTGCCCTCCAGCCGCGAACTGGCGGTCACGCTGGGCATCGCCCGCAACACGGTGATCCTGGCTTTCCAGCAACTGGTCGAGGAACGCTTCCTGGAGACCAAGCCGCGGCGCGGCTACTTCGTGGTGGAACAGTTGCCCAGCGCCGCCAGGCCTGGCTCGGCGCAGGCCCGGGCCATCGGCGCGGCCATCCCCGAGGACACAGGCGAAGGCCGCCCGGACTGGGACGCGCGGCTGCCGGACATGACCGGCAAACGTGCAATCGTCAAGCCCAACGAGTGGCAAAACTATCCCTACCCCTTCATCTACGGCCAGTTCGACCCCGCGCTGTTTCCCACCGCCGACTGGCGCGAATGCTCGCGCATGGCGCTGGCCGTGCTGGAGATCCGCGGCTGGGCGTCGGACCTGATCGACCGCGACGATCCGCTGCTGATCGAGCAGTTGCAAAAGCACATCCTGCCGCGCCGGGGCGTGTGGGCCAACCCTGACGAGATCATGGTCACCATGGGCGCGCAAAACGCGCTCTACCTGCTGGCCGACCTGCTGATGCAAGGCGCGCGGGTCGGGCTGGAAGAGCCGGGCTATAACGATGCGCGCCACATCTTCGGCATGCGCGCGGGCGAGGTGGTGCCGCTGGCGGTGGACGAGTCCGGCTTGTGCCCCGACGACGCGCTGGCCCAGTGCGACTACGCCTTCATCACGCCCAGCTACCAGTGCCCCACCACGGTCACCATGCCGCTGGAGCGGCGCGAGACGCTGCTGCGCGAAGCCCGCCGCCACGACGTGGTGCTGATCGAGGACGACTACGACACCGAGAACCCCGCACTGACCCAGCCCATCCCCGCGCTGAAAAGCCTGGACCGCGATGGCCGCGTGATCTACGTGGGCAGCCTGTCCAAATCCTTCGTACCCGGCATCCGGCTCGGCTACATCGTCGCCCCCGCCGCCGTGATCCGCCAGGCGCGCGCGCTGCGCCGCTTCATGCTGCGCCACCCCCCCGCCAACAACCAGCGCGCCACGGCGCTGTTCATCTCGCTGGGCCACCACGACGCGCTGCTGCGGCGCGTGGCGCCCATCTTCCAGCGCCGCGCCGAGATCCTGCGCGACATGCTGGCGCGCCACCTGCCGCAGGCGCGCGCGCGCAACTCGCCCGGCGCGTCCTCGTTCTGGGTGGAAGGCCCGCCCGGGCTCGACGCCCGCAAGCTGGCCGCGATCGCGCTCACGCACGGCGTCATCATCGAGCCGGGGGATGTGTTCTTTTCTACCGATGCGCCGTCGCCGCACTTCCGCATGGGCTATACGGCCATTGCAGAAGAGCGGATCGAGGAAGGGGTGAAGCTGCTGGGACAGTTGATCGGGCAGGCGATGGTGCGGTGACCGCGCGCATCGCGGCGGCGCACACGATGCGTTGGCTTGCTCCGCCTTACTCGAACACCGGCCGGAAGAAACTACGCTCGTAGCTGACGATGCATTGCGTTTCCTGCGCGTAGCGGAACGCCGCCTGGCACTCCGGATCGTCGAAGGACTGGTTGCGATACGCCTCGTACAGCGCAAGGCTGGGGAAGGAGAACAAGGCCAGCGCCACGTTGTTGGCGCCTTCCGACGGCAGGAAGTAGCCATGATGCTGGCCGCCGAATTTCTCGACCAGCGGAATCCACAGCTTGCCGTAGTGCTCGAATTCCTTGAGCTTGTTGGGGTCGACGATATAGCGCAGGTAGCAGGTAATCATGGTGGCGTGGTTGTCCTGGGTTGGTTTTGCCTTGACGATGCGGCCTTCTCTTTCTTTTTCTCTTTCTCTGTCTCTGTCTCTTGCCTTAGCCGCCCGCCGCGCCGCCGCCAAACCCGATGACTTCCGACGCCAGTGCCCGGATCGGCCGGCCGAAGCTGGTGATGGCCGGCAGTGTGGCGTTGTGGTGGCGCCGGATCAGCTCGGCGCTGGCG
>NZ_JBFTSF010000419.1:0-4303 GCF_056399905.1 Cupriavidus sp. 01L46 | reverse complement strand
GCCATGTCCAGTTCAGGCAGGGGAATTTCCTGAGCGACGTAGTCGTGATAGAGGGCGGTGGTGTAGAGCAGGCGCATCTGKGCGCCGATCTCGCAGATCTTGAGGCAGCGCTGCTGCAGCTCCGGGGTGTTGGCGTGTTCCAGCACGATCTGGTAGCCGCGTTCGCCGTGGATTTCATCGGAGACGATATGCAGGTCGAAGAACTCGACTTCTTCGTCGGTGAAGTTGTACTTGTCGCGCAGCGTGGGGGTCTGCTTGCGGTAGATCGAAGGCACTTGSGATTCCAGYCCGACGACCAGGCCGGCGACGGCCACGATGGGGTCTTCGCGCATGGCGACCGCGTAGCACCAGCTTTGCAGGCCACGGGTGGTGGGCGACATGTTGTCGGGGTCGAGCACGCGCTCGCGGGTGGTGCCGCAGGCTTGGGCAAAGCGGATCAGCAGGTCGGTGTGGCGGTCGCCGCCGATTTCTTCCTCATACATATTGGCCAGCAGGAAGTCCTTGGCTTCGGTGAAGCGGTCGGGGGTGCGGGCGTAGATGTAGGCGAGGTAGTCGGCGAAGGGGCCGACGTAGTGATAGTGGTTCTCGGCCCAGCGGGCGAGGTGGTCGCGGGAGAGCTTGCCGCTGGCCCAGGCGACGCTGAAGGGGGCTTTGTTGGCGCTTTTGCCCTTGATGGCGTTTTCAAGGGCGGCACGGAAATCATCACGGTTCATCAGTTCGGCCATCGGGGGCTCCTGGGGGAACGAGTTCAAGGTTGTGGGGGACTGCTTAGCATCTTCCGGAAGCAATCTGCTTGACCGGCTATCGTTTTTATAATTGTATACTATCTACAATTACAAGAAAGAGGTAGTGGTAGATCGAGCAAATAGGGCAGATAGGCAGCCCGCGTGCCGGCTGCACCGCGTTCAAGCGGCCCTGGCTTCACCCGCTGCCTCGATCTGCCGGTAGGCGAAGCCCGCCAGCGCCACATCCTCCAGCCCCACGCCCACGGACTTGTAGATCAGGATGTCCGTGTCATTGCTGCGCGGCTTCACGCTGCCGGTCACGACATCGGCCAGCTCGACGATCTTGTCGGCCGGCAGCGCGGCGGGATCCGCCAGCACGATGTCCCCGGCCTCGCGCATCGACTGGGGGCGCCATTCCACCACCAGGCGGGCCGCGCGGGAGAGCGCCACGTCGTCCAGCTCGCGGGTATGCGGCAGGCTCGACCCGATGGCCGCGACGAAGGCGCCGGGCTTGAGCGAATGGCCGGAGAACAACGGCGTGGTGGAGCGCGAGGCGGTKACCACGATGTCGGCCTGGGCCACGGCCTGGTCCGGCTCGGCAAAGTCGACCGGGATGCCGCACTGCTGCGCCAGGCGCTCGGGCATGGCGGCATCGGCATACGGGTCGGACAGCAAAATGCGCTTGAGCGGCAGGGCCGCGGCGAGCTGGCGGGCATGCTGCACGCCTTGCGTGCCGGCGCCGAACAGCGCCAGCACTTCGGCCCCCGGCCGCGCCAGGTGCCGGGCGGCCAGCACCGAGCAGGCAGCCGTGCGCAGCCGGGTGATCGCGCCCGCATCGAACGATGCCAGCGGCCGGCCGTCCTCGGTGGAGAAGATCAGGATGACAAAGGAGAACTGTCCCTTGATGGTGGTGTAGACCTTGGCGCCGGCCACCTGCTGCTCGGGAATCACCGCGCCCAGCGTCGACAGCTTGACGCCGCCGGCCTCGGTGCGGATACGCTCCTGCATGGCGGCGTTGCCTTGGCCGAAGCTGCGGAAGGCGTCCAGCATCACTTGCTGGGCGTCAGCGGGGCTGACGTGGCGGTCGATCATCTCGTCGGTGATATGCAGCATGGCTTGTTTCCTGGCGTAGCGGGAATGGAGGGGAAGCGTGAGGTCCAAGGTAAGGCGAGGAAAGGCGTGTCAGACGGGCAGGGCGAGCTTGACCAGCACGCCAATGGCGCCGGCCGTGCACAGCGCCAGCAGCAGCTTGCGCACGGCCTTGGCCGAAAAGCGKTTCTTGAGGCGATTGGACACCGCAAAGCCGACCAGCAGCATGGGCGACAGGCTCAGGCTGAGCCACAGGTCCACCAGCCCGAAACGGCCGGCGGCTGCCAGCATGGCCAGCGAAAACGCCGCGCCGGCACACAGGATGCAGCCGATGGTGGCGCGCAGCTGCGGCGGCGGCAGGTGCTGCATGACGATGGCAAAGGGCGGCGCGCCCGCCGAGGTGACCGTGCCCATGAAGCCGGAGGCAGCACCCGCCACCGCCATGTTCAGGCCGGATGCCTGCACCCGCCAGCCCAGCAGGCTCAGCATTACCGCGGCCAGGATCGACAGCGCGAACACCAGCGCCGGCAATTCGGCCGGCAGTTGCGTCATTGCCGCCACCGCCACCACCGTGCCCGCCGCGCGGCCAGCCAGGGCATTGCCCGCCGTGCGCCAGGCAATGGCACGGAACTCGCGTATCGCACCCAGCAACGAGACCAGCCCGCCCATGGCCAGCAAGGGGCCCGGGGCCAGTTGCGGAAAGAACAGCACGGCCACCGGCGCTGACACCATCGAGAAACCGATCCCGCCCACGCCTTGCAGGCAGGCGCCGCACAGGATCAGCGCGCCCATCAGGCCGAATTGCCAGGCGGTGGTGCCGGCGGGAAGAAGGGTGGAAAGTGTCATGGTGGATTGGATTGGTGTCAGGGATCGCGCTCTGCGCCATCGGTGATGGCATCTTGGTGGCACGATAAATTGGTATACAGTCTACATAAATTTCAAATGAAAGACATCTGAAACTGGCCAAATGGACGCCGCTGGCTCGCAAAAGGTGCCTGCCATCCCCGTTTCAGCGCGAAAATATAAGGGTTTGCACCAGATTGGGTGGATTCCCTAGTCCCGATAGATTTCGCTTGTTTTGATGTAGATCAAGAATATAGTATACGTTCATGGGGCAGCCATAGCCCCGCAAGACGAAAACGATGGTCTCTACAGATAAAGATCCAAGGGGAATACATGCAACACGAAGTGGTGATTGGCGCAGCACACTGGATCTACCTATCGGGCGTGGCGGTGATCGTCCTGACCATGATCCTGCGAGCCAATGTGGTCGTGCCGTCGATTCTGGGTACGTTTCTGGTGGTGTTTGCGCTGACCGGTAGCCCGGTTTCGGCGCTGGGAGGCATTTTTTCGGCAAGCCTGGTGGCGGCCAAGGAGTTGTTCAACATCTTCCTGGTCATCGCTTTCATGACGGCGCTGCTCAATTCGCTGAAGACGCTGCGCTCGGATATCCGCATGGTGGAGCCGTTCCGGGTGGTGATGAAGAACGGCCATTCCGCGTTCTTCATCCTGGCCGGCATTACCTACGTGATTTCGCTGTTCTTCTGGCCCACGCCGGCGGTGCCGCTGGTCTCGGCCATCTTGCTGCCGGCGGCGATCGCGGCCGGCCTGCCGCCTCTGGCGGGCGCCATGGCCATCGCGATTGCGGGGCAGGGCATGGCGCTTTCGTCCGACTATGTGATTGGCGTGGCGCCCGGGATCAGCGCCAAGGCAGCCGGCGCCGCGGTCAGCGCGGTGGTGGTCGCCGACCGCGCGCTGGTGCTGTCGATCATTACCGGCGCCATCGCGCTGACCCTGGCCTATCTGTCGATGCGCAAGCACATCGTGCCTGCCAGCGGCGCCTTGCTGACCCATTGGCAAGCGCGCGCGGGCGGCGCCGTGGAAAAGGCCGAGCACGCCGGCACCTTCGACAAGGCCGAGATCGCGCGCGGCACCGAGCACGACGAGCCGCTCGCAACCGATGCCAATATCGAGCGCAGCCTGGCCATGGTGGCGCTGCGCCGCGTCAAGTGGTCCAAGTGCTTCGCGGTGGTGACGCCGCTGGCCTTCCTGGCGGTGGTGGCCGTGATGGTGCTGCCGAAGATGGGTTCGGGCCTGCCTGAGTTGAAGGGCGGCGATGCGGCCGCGCTGGTCGGCGGCGTTGCGGCGCTGCTGATGATGCTGGCCACGCTGGCGGCGGAAGGCCCGCGCAAGATGCTCGATGTGTGCCCCGAGCACATTACCGATGGCTTTGTCTTCGCCTTCAAGGCCATGGGCTCGGTGCTGCCAATCGCCGGCTTCTTCTTTGTCGGCGCCGGCGAGACCGCGGCGCAGATCCTGGGTGTCAGCGCCGACAAGGCGCCCAGCCTGCTGTTCGAGCTGATCCAGGCTTACCAGCACATGATTCCGGATAACCATGTGCTGGTGGCGTTTGGCGTGCTGCTGGTGGGCATGATCACCGGCATCGACGGCTCGGGCTTTGCCGGCCTGCCACTGACCGGCACGCTGGC
>NZ_JBFTSF010000418.1:0-4312 GCF_056399905.1 Cupriavidus sp. 01L46 | reverse complement strand
GGGCCATGGAGCAACACGGGCAGCATGTCGAAGCGTACTCGGTCGACACCGTGCGGGGCTTCGAGGCCGCGAGCGGCGCGCGCTTCGAGTACGCGCCGTTCGCCGCCTTTCGCCACCGGGGTGGCATGCTGCGCCACGAGATGCCGGAGCGCTACTTCCACACCCGCGTGCGCCGCGGGCCCTCGGGCAAGTTCGACACCTGGGTGGTGCTTGGCGGCCATGCCTGGGAGCAGCAACAGACCCTGCCCGAGGAGACGCTGTCGCTGTCGGTCACGGGCACCAACGGCATGCTGCCCCGCAAGGGCCTGCGCGAGGCCGGCATCACGCATATGCGCGACGGGTTCGCCAACATCGGCACCGTGCGCAACCTGACGGCGCCGACCCTGCCGGTGTACCCGCCCACCGCCGACCGCTTCCACTGGCGCGTGCTGTCGCACCTGGCGCCAAACTACCTGTCGCTGCTCGATGCCGAAGTCCTGCGCGGCAGTCTTGCCCTCTACGACTGGACGGAAGGCGAGATGAACCGCCGGCGCATCGACGCCATCACCGACGTGCGGCACCGGCCCCTGCAAAAGCTCGTCAAGGGCGGCCTGCTGCGCGGCGTGGAGATCGAGGTGGTGCTGGACAGCACCCGCTTTGCCGGCGAGGGTGACGTCGAGCTCTTCGGCGAGATGCTCAACCGGTTCCTGTCGCTCTATGCCACGCTGAACCTGTACACCCGGCTGGTGATCGTGTCGCAGCCAAGCGGCAAGCGGCTGGCATGGCCCGACAGCAAGGCAGAGGGGGCACCGTTTTGAGCCTGCCGAAACTGACAGCAACGCAGGCGCAGGAGCGCGCCTTGCTGCCGGCGCTGCTCGCCCAAGCGCCGCAGATGAACTTCTTCCGGCTCTGCGAGCTGATCGAGTTGTCTGCACCGCAGCGTCCGCCGCTGGGCACGACCGATTCCCCGGCCAATGAACCGGTGCGTTTCCGCTCGCATGGGCGGCTGGGCTTCCCGGGGCGGGAGATTGACGCGGTCGAGCACGACAGCGACCACCCCGAGCGGCCACCGGTGGTGCGGACCACCTTCCTGGGCCTTTACGGCGTGGATGCGCGCATGCCGTCCTACTTCGTGGACGAGATTGCCCAGCGCCGCGACGGGGCAGAGCCGCTGGCGGCCTTGCTGGACCTGTTTCACCACCGGATCGTCACGCAGTTCTACCGCGTCGCGCGCAAGTACCGCTATCCGGTGGGCTTCCGGCAGGGTGGACAAGACGGCGGGCAAGACGACGTGTCGTGTTACCTGCTGAGCCTGCTCGGGCTGGGCCTGGGCAAGCCGGGTGCCGAAGAGGCCGTCCCCACACGCAAGCTGTTGTCGATGCTGGGACTGGCCAGCCAGCGCACACGCACCGCCGAGGGCCTTGCCGGCGTGCTGCAGCATGCCGTGCCAGACGCGCGCATCACGGTGGAGGAGTTCTACCCCGTGTGGGTACGCCTGGACGCCACCGAGCGGATGCCGTTGGGGGAAAACTGTGTGCTCGGGCGCGGCTTCTATGACCGCGCAAACACCGTACGCGTGGTGATCGCGCCGCAGGAGCGCGACTCGGTGCTGGGGCTGATGCCGGGCCGTGCCATGCACCGGGAGGTGACGGCGCTGTTGCGCTTCTGCCTGGGCTATGCAGCGCACGCGCATCTGGAGATGCATGTGAGGCCCGCACTGATGCCGGCGCCGGCCTTGAATTCGGACCAGGTGAGCCTGGGCTACACCACGCAGCTCAGGCAGCCCGACGAAGCCGAAGCCACGGGCGCCAGCGATGCCGTCACCCGTGTGCAGCTCGGCAACTGGCGCGGGCACAGCTCGGCGCTGCCAACGCAACGCTGAACCCGCACTGTCAATGAAACGCAGCAACACGCTACAGCTACACAAAGAGGATCAATACGATGAGGCGACAGCTTCGAAACGGCGGCCTACTGCTGGTTGCCACCCATATAGCCGGTTGCGGCGTGGGCCAGGCCGTCAAGGACAGCACGGTGGAGGCGGCGAAATGGGCCTTCACGACGCAGGTCAAGACCATGCGCCTCGATCTGACCAGCCGGTCGTCGTTAAATACAAACGGCGCCGGGCAATCGTTGTCGACGGTGGTGCGGATCTACCAGCTGAAATCGCCGCAGGCCTTCGAGCAATTGACCTATGCGCAGTTGCAGACGAATGATCTCGTTTCCCTCAAGCCCGATCTGCTGGCGGCCAAGGACGTCATCCTGCGCCCCGATGCGAGCGTGAGCCTGAGCGAGCCGATGCATGCCGAGGCGGAGTATGTCGGGGTCATCGCGCTCTTCCGCAGTCCCGGCAAGGAGACGGTCTGGAAGCTGGTGGTGCCCAAGAAGCAGTGGAAGAAGACCGATCCGGTGAGGATCGAGGTGCGCGGCAGMACGCTGGAGCTGGCGGGAGCCAGCTTTGGCGGTCCGGGCGCCGTGGATGGCGGCGTCATTGTGCGTTTCGCCAGCACGCTCCGCGATAGTGAGTACATTGCGCCACATGTAAGTTAAGCTGCGGCTTATGACGACTGCATTCCCGCAATTTCCTGATATATCGCCGTGCTACTTCCCAAATGCCTTAGAGCCACTTCTGCCACTTCAGCTGCTTCCGTCGCTCTGGCCCTCGCTATCGCGTGCTTGAATCCGGCGTTCGCGGACGATTTCCTGGTGCCAGGCATTTATCGTGTCGAGCCAGACTCCCATCTGAGCCCGGCCAACAGAGTGCCGGAAGTCGAGCCAACCCGCTTCAAGGAGCGTTTCGAGCACGCCCTTCCCAAGTCGGCGGATATCACCTATGCCGTGGTGTCGCACGAACCCGGTTCGGGCGGCAACAGGGTGCACTTTCTTGTAGACAAGGACTACAGGACCGACGTGAACTCCGCGAACAAGCTATGCGTGGCCTACGCCTTTCCGGGCTGGAACGACTACTCGGCATCCCAGCCGTTCTGCCGAACCAACATTAGCAACGAGTCTGAGGCACTGCTGAAACGGCAGACGGCGGCGGCGTTCACCGTGACCTGGCAGCCCAGGAAGACGTACCTGAGCACTGAGACCATTCGGCCACAACGCAAGCCGACGGCCGACGAGGTCGGCGCTTGCGCGCTTGGCGTATGCAGCCCCGAGGCGTATGGCAAGGGGGTCAACCATTATGAGATGGCTTACTACGCGGATAGCTTTGCACTCGACAGGGTCCGGCCTTACCAGACAATCTTGTATCTCACCAAGGAGGTGCCATTGTTTGCCCGAGCCGAACGTGACACGATCCTGACCCGTCTCGGCGCGGGGACTTATGTTCCCGTCCTCTCCGCGGATGCGCGATGGTACGAAATCGAGCGCGTCGGGCGGGACGGCTCGATCACCCACGKCTGGATCGACCGCGACGATGCGGTCGCCGTGAATTGGGTTGCGCAACGTGCCAGAACGAGCAATTTCCTGTTTCGCGTCGCATTTATCGAGGGCGAGCTCACATCCGACTCCCCGCATGTGGTCGCCATTGAGATCATCGATCGGAAATCCGGAGTTCGTACTCAGGTCATTCGTGACTTTGATTCCGATCCCGGCTTTGCGGCGCCCGCGGATGCCTTGCGCGTGGTGGACGCCAATTTCGACGGCTATCCTGACATTGCGATTTTTGGCATGTCGGGAGGCGCCGGTCCGAACAGTACTGAGAACTTCTTCCTGTTTGACGCTGCCCGGCGGCGGTTCGTTTTTGATGAGACCTTGTCGGGACTGTCGCAGATCGCCATCGACTCCCGCACGCGCACCGTGCATTCGGCGCAGCGCAATAGCTGCTGCAGCCACTCGGCGCAAACTTACCGTTACGTCGGCAGAACACTGACGCTGGTTTCGACCTGGGACGAAAGCCTGACGGCCGACGGCAAATGGCTGGAGACAACCATAGGCCGCACGCGCAACGGGGAGCTGCATTACCGGACACGACGAACAAAGCCGAAGCGGTGATACGCCAGGGACGGCGTGGCGCACCCCGCCTGCCGCTTGCGGGATGGCCCGTTGAATGCGCAATCCCCAAGCGGTGCCTTACCCCATCATCGCCGACGGCAGCCGCTTCCCCACCCAATCCCGCTCTTCTTCATAGGCCCGCGCCAGGCGCAACACCGACAAATCGTCCCGCGGCCGCCCAATCAACTGCATCCCCATTGGCAACCCCTGCGGCCCAAATCCCACCGGCACGCTAATCGCCGGACATCCCGACAGCGTCCAGGGAAACACCACTTCCATCCAGCGATGATAGGTGTCCATCTCGCGCCCGGCGATCTGCTTCGGCCAGGGCTGGTTC
>NZ_JBFTSF010000417.1:0-5771 GCF_056399905.1 Cupriavidus sp. 01L46 | reverse complement strand
CTGTTCAATGCCCAGCCGAAGGCGTACCGTGAGGCGGTATTTCCCCCTGAGGTCGCTGCACGGTTGGCGGTCGAAGCAGGCGTCTCGCAAGGCTGGCACCGCTTTGTCGGCGACCGCGGCGATGTGCTGGCGGTAGACCGCTTCGGCGCATCGGCCGCGGGCGAGATCGTGATGCGCGAATACGGTTTTACCGTCGAGAACGTTTGCAGGCGGGCGGCTTTGCTGCTCCACCCGTAGCAGAGGCTGTGTGAATACTGGCAGCCTTCTCAGGCTCCAAGCGCGGCATCGACAATTGCCTGCGCCTCCTTTGCGATCCGGCGCAGATGATCCTCGCCATGAAAGCTCTCAGCGTAGATCTTGTAGATTTCTTCCGTGCCTGACGGCCGCGCGGCGAACCAGCCGCTTTCGGCGATGACCTTGATGCCACCGATCGGGGCATCGTTGCCAGGTGCCCTGGTAAGGATGGTTTGAATCTTCTCGCCCGCGAGGTCCGTGCATTTCACCTGTTGTGGCGATAGCTCCAACAGCACTTTTCGTTGCGCCAGCGTGGCGGGCGCCTCGATCCGGGTGGTAACCGGGTCGCCCAGTTCATGCGTCAGCTTGCGATAAATCTCGCCCGGATCGAGGCCGATGCGCGCCGTGATTTCGGCCGCTAAAAAAGCCGGCGCAAGACCGTCCTTGTCCGTCGTCCAGACCGAACCGTCAAGACGCAGGAAGGATGCGCCCGCACTCTCTTCTCCGCAAAAACCCAGGGTTCCGCTGCCTAGGCCATCGGCGAACCATTTAAAGCCAACCGGCACCTCATACAGCCTGCGGCCGAGCCGCGCAGACACACGGTCGATCATCTGGCTGCTGACGACGGTCTTTCCCACGCCGGCCTCCCCGGACCACTTTGCGCGGTGCTGGAAGAGATAGTCGATGGCAACCGCGAGATAGTGATCGGAGGGCAGCAATCCCACACTCTGGGTGACGATACCGTGCCGGTCGTGGTCGGTGTCGCACGCAAAAGCAATGTCGTAACGGCTCTTCAGGTCGATGAGGCGCTGCATGGCGTAGGGCGACGACGGGTCCATGCGGATGCGGCCATCCCAGTCGACCGTCATGAAGCGGAATGTAGGATCGACTTCGTCGCTGATCACGGTCAGGCGCAGGCGGTAACGCTCGCCAATGGATTTCCAGTAGTGAACGCCGGCGCCGCCGAGTGGGTCCACACCGAGACGGATGCCGGATTCACGAATCGCGGCCATGTCAATCATCTGCCCGATTTCGCGCATGTAGGCGTTGAGATAGTCGTACCGATGTGTCGTGGCCAGGCACAGTGCCTTCTCGAAGGGCACCCTTCTGATACCTTTGAGCCCGTCTTTTAGAAGCGCGTTGGCCCTGGTTTCGATCCAGCTGGTCACGGCCGTATCGGCCGGCCCGCCGTTGATGGCCGGACGTGCCGAATATCACGCATTGCTCAGCCACCGAAGGATCGGGCACATCCGTGTAGTAGGCCGTGACGAGCCTTGGAACATTCACCAGGATTGCCCTTGGAGCTGGTTTGCCGGCCAGGAGACTTATCTTCATGGCACTGTCCTTGGTGCCGTGGTTTCCGAGAGTCCGGGCGCCGCGCCAGGGCGGGATGTGCGCGCCCGTTCGAAGATTGCCACCCATTCGCCATAGCATCGGGCGATGCGGGAAACGGCGGCCTGCCTCGTCATCTTCTTTGATTCGTAGTCGGCGATCGCGTCCCCGAAAGTGGTCCGCCCGACCGCGAAGCCGATCAGCCCCGGCACCCGCGCCGCGGTTTCGAGCCATGCCACCACGCGCGGCTCGTCGGCGCCGCGCCCCAGCACGATGCAGCCGACTTCACCCCGTCCGTCACGCCGCACGGTTTCGACCAGTTGTTTGCAATCTTCGCGGTCATCGAGTCCTTCGATCTTCCAGATATCCGGCTCGATGCCCGCATCCTGCAGGGTACGGATGGCCTGGCGCATCAGGGCAGGGCGAGTTCGGCGATCGTAGGCATCCTTGTCCGCCTGGACCCGCTCCAATTGTACCTTCGTGGCGGGCACCAGCAACTCGAATATGAAGCGTTGAGCGGCCTTCCTGCAGTAGTCGGTCAGCTGTCTCAGGCGGGYTGTCTGCCGCAGATTGAGCGCGGCATCGCCATCCGGGTTATAGCGCACCAGCACTTTCGCGAAGGTCGGCACGAAGGCTTCGATGTGCTCCGCAAACGCTTCGCCATATTCAAACTCGAATTCGTCCGAACCGCTCTTCTCGACCGAGACCGCGGTGACGTAGCCACTGCGTATCGCGTCGCGAAGAATGCCGGCGCCGAATTCTTCATCAACCAGAATGCCGGCGCAAGACGCCGGCACCCCATCGTCGACGGCTTCCCTGAAGCCATCGTAGATGAGTTGCTTGCTGCCCGCTACCGTCTTGTGTTGGTCCGGAGTCAGCGGCGGCTTGAACTGGAACATGCCGGTCACATAGGATTGGCGATGATCGAACGGCAATAGGTAGAGCGGTGATTTGTAGCCGAGATTCATGATGGTCCCTCCTGAAGCCGGCGACAACGCCGGATCAATGTGTTGATGGAACTGTCGTGTCGGGGCGTCGGCTCCCCGGCGTCCTCGAGCTCCGGAATGATGCGCAGCCAAGTTCGTCCCCCCAATGCTCGAAGGAGACGATGCGCCAGCTCACCCTTGCGCCAAAACGCGGCGCTCGAGCAACCAGTGTCCCCAGCGCCTCGGGGTCGGGCGCTCGGCGATCGCCATCGGGCGTGACTTGCTTGTCGTTGCTTTCCATCTCGAGATAGATGCCAGCGGCTTTGCCGACAAGGCGCTCGCCTCGCTGCGTATCGTCGGCAAAGATCTGCCGCAGGTGCAGATGACGCACCTGCCAGTGATGCGCCGCGAGCGCCGGCCACGCCGGCCGATCGGACGGCCGCGGGTGGGGGATGGATGCCGGGTCAAACATGATCGCCAACGCCGCCCGATTCGCTGTGCGCGAGCGCCGCGCTTTTGCTAGCCAGGACAGCCATCAGATCGGCCCAGGATTTGGCGAAGGATTCTGCGCCCTCCCGTTGCAACCGGCTGGCCAGCGCCGCTGCATCTACGCCGGCTTGTGCAAAGGCGGCGAGCACGTCTTGCGCATCGCCGCCATCCGCCGCCATGGTGCCGGTCACCGCGCCGTGATCGGCGAAGGCGAGCAGGGTGGCTTCGGGGATGGTGCTGATGGTGTCGGGTGCGGCGAGCGCCTCCAGATATAGCGTGTCCGGTGCGGCAGGATCCTTGGTGCCGGTGCTGGCCCACAGTAGGCGTTGCGGCAGCGCGCCGCCGTTCGCCAGCTTGCGCCAGCGCGGCGAGTTCAATAGTTCGCGATAGGCCCGGTATGCGCGCCGCGCAATGGCGATGCCAAGACGATTGGCCAACGCGCCGGGAATCTTGTCCTTGACCGCCACGTCCCATCGACTGATGAAGATCGAGGCGACCGAGCCGACCTTCGGATCGAGACCGGCGGCGATGCGCCGCTCGATGCCGCGCAGGTAGGCCGCCGCCGCCGCAAGGTACTGCTCACTGGAGAACAGCAGCGTGACGTTGATCGGCACGCCGGCGAAGATCGATTCTTCGATGGCGATGACGCCGGCAGGCGTGCCCGGAATCTTGATGAAGAGATTGGCCCGCCGCGCGCGAGCATGGAGTTGCGCGGCTTCGCGCACCGTGCCCGCCGCATCGTTTACCAGCAAGGGAGAGACTTCCAGCGAGACCCAGCCGTCGACGCCAGCCGTCGCCTCATGGATGGGGAGGAAGAGATCGGCGGCATGGGTCAGGTCCTCCAACGCCAGCTCGAGAAAGAGGGCCTCCCCTGACTTCCCTTCAGCAGTCTTTGCTTGAATTGCCTCATCGTAGAAATTCGTGTTCCGAATGGCATGATCGAAGATCGTGGGGTTCGAAGTGAGCCCGGTGACGGAGAACTCGCGCACATAGCGCTGCAGCGTACCGCTTTCCAGCAGCCCGCGCGAGACGTTGTCGAGCCACAGGCTTTGACCCAGTGCTTGAAGACGTTCGGTGGCGTTCATGGAGACCTCTGTTCGGTATGACCCGCCCGGGCGGCATCCAGCAGGACCGCCAAGTCATAGTTGAGCAGGTCGCCGATGTGCTCGACCGTTAGGTCGGCGGCTGGATATGCGGTCACGGCATGCGGGTCGTGGGCGTAGTGCCCCTGCCGCGGAAAGACGGTTGTGAGCCTGTCTTTCCATACCGCCTTCATTGCCGCCAGGATGCGCGGCTTGTCGTCGACCATGGTCTCCTTATGAATATAGATCAACACGCGCCCCTCGACTGCTTTCCATAAGCCGGAACGCTGGATCTTGCGCGGCTGGAAAACCACGTCGCCATCGGACAGGACGACCGTGGGCCCCCAGGCGCCAAGGTGTTCGATGACCTCGAGCGCTCGGGGGTACAAGCGGTCTGCAAACGGATAGTCCACCAGGAACGCAGACATCAGCAGCAGGCGCGGATCGTTCAGGTTGTCGAGGCGGTAGCGCTGCAACGCGCCCAGGTAATCGGCGTATCCCAGTTCGGCACGCAACGCCTCGAAGATCTGCCAATAGCGCTCCCGGTTCGCGGCGCCAAACGCATGGTCGAGGTGTGCCTGGAGATCGTCCTGGAGGCGATCGTTATCAAGCAGCGTGTTATCGCAGTCCAGCAGGAAGACCAGCTTCTCTCGCGTTTTCATGGCAAATTCTCCTCTGATGTGGGGTTGTGCCATCGATCGTCGCCAGCCAGGATCCGCCCGGCCGCTGGCGGCCCCCACGTATCCGGCTCGTACTCGAAAACCGGCACCGCGTCGCCGAGGATCGGGTCTACCACACGCCAGGCCGCTTCGACCGTGTCGCCGCGAGTGAATAACGCAGCATCTCCGCGCAGAGCGTCTCCTAGCAGGCGTTCATACGGCGTCATTTCGTCGCGAGGATAGTGTCGTGCGACAAGCGCCGTTGCAGCGCCGACCATCGGCTCGCCCGGCACCTTGGTCCGTGTACCGATGGTCGTCACCACATCCGGGCTGAGCCGGAAGCGGAAATAGTTCGACTGGCCGGGACCATTGGCGTCGAACACAGCGGGCGACGGCGGCTTGAGCTCGATCGTGACTTCGGTGCAGGTGATCGGCAATCGCTTACCGGCCCGGATATAGAAGGGCACCCCGGCCCATCGCGGGTTGTCGATATGCAGGCGCAGCGCCGCGAACGTTTCGACTTGCGAGTCGCGCGGCACGCCTGTCACGTCGCGATATCCGCAGAACTGTCCGCGCACTACCTCGTTCGGGGAAAGCGGGCGCATCGAACTCAGGACACGCAGTTTTTCGTCGCGTATCGCATCGGGACCGCCATCCATGGGAATTTCCATCGTGAGCAGCGCCATCACCTGCAGCATGTGATTCTGCACCACGTCGCGTATCGCCCCCACTTCCTCATAGAAGGCGCCGCGTCCCTGCACGCCGAACTGTTCGGCCATGGTGATCTGCACGCTTGCCACATAGCCGTGGTGCCAGACCGGCTCCAAGAATGTGTTGGAGAAGCGAAAATAAAGCAGGTTCTCAACTGCTTCCTTGCCGAGATAGTGGTCGATACG
This sequence comes from Cupriavidus sp. 01L46, assembly GCF_056399905.1. Classification (NCBI taxonomy): domain Bacteria; kingdom Pseudomonadati; phylum Pseudomonadota; class Betaproteobacteria; order Burkholderiales; family Burkholderiaceae; genus Cupriavidus; species Cupriavidus sp. 01L46. The sequence goes on along the minus strand of NZ_JBFTSF010000417.1, from coordinate 153 downwards.
GAAAATCGCGTCCTCGGGAAAACAGGCGTGCAATGTCCGATTGAGCGCCTGCGCCGAAGCAAGGCTGCGGCCGAAAGGTTTCTCGACGATCACCCGGCCATTCCGGGCGCAGGCAGATCTGGCCAGACCTTGGGTGACCGGCTCGAACATGCT
>NZ_JBFTSF010000416.1:0-4371 GCF_056399905.1 Cupriavidus sp. 01L46 | reverse complement strand
CACGCGCCAAAGCCAACAGGGGCTGACGGCGGCAGACGCCTTGGCCTAAAATCCACGCGGCACGTGCCTTGATTTAGCGATTCGGCAGCAAGGCAGTCCTGCAAGATCAATCAGCAAGAAAAGCAGTAGGCATGAACACGGCGCGCAACCCGCGCCGCGCGCCGCGCGGCGACCCTGCTTCTCCGGCAGCCGGCGGCAATAGACGATTTACGAGTCCAAGCAAGTCCGCACCATCCTTCGATTGGAGTAAGGCAATGCCCCACAATCTCAATAAGACTCTGAAAGAATTCAAGATCGGCCCGTCGAGCAAGGGCCAGTTCTACTCCCTGCCGCAACTGGGCAAGGCACTAGGCGTGGCGGTCGAGCGCCTGCCCGTATCGATTCGCGTCGTACTGGAATCCGTGCTGCGCAACTGCGACGGCAAGAAGGTCACCGAGGAGCACGTCAAGCAACTCGCCCACTGGAAGCCCGTCGCCGAGCGTGTCGACGAGATCCCCTTCGTGGTGGCGCGCGTGGTGCTGCAGGATTTCACCGGTGTGCCCTTGCTGGCCGACCTGGCCGCCATGCGCAACGTGGCCGAGAAGATGGGCAAGAACCCGAAGAAGATCGAGCCCCTGGTTCCCGTGGACCTGGTGGTCGACCACTCCGTGCAGATTGACCACTTCCGCGAGAAGAACGCGCTGGACCTGAACATGAAACTGGAGTTCGAGCGCAACAACGAGCGCTACCAGTTCATGAAATGGGGCATGCAGGCCTTCGATACCTTTGGCGTGGTGCAGCCGGGCTTCGGCATTGTGCACCAGGTGAACCTGGAGTACCTGGCCCGCRGCGTGCACAAGAAGGACGGCGTGTACTACCCCGACACCCTGGTCGGCACCGACAGCCACACCACCATGATCAACGGCATCGGCGTGGTGGGCTGGGGCGTGGGCGGCATCGAGGCGGAAGCCGGCATGCTGGGCCAGCCGGTCTATTTCCTGACGCCTGACGTGGTCGGCGTGGAACTGAAGGGCCGCCTGCGCGAAGGCGTGACGGCAACCGACCTGGTGCTCACCATCACCGAAATGCTGCGCCGCGAGAAGGTCGTCGGCAAGTTCGTCGAGTTCTTCGGCGAAGGCACGGCCAGCCTGGCACTGCCGGACCGCGCCACCATCGGCAACATGGCACCGGAGTACGGCGCCACCATGGGCTTCTTCCCGGTCGACGAGAAAACCATCGACTACTTCAAGGGCACCGGCCGCACCGAAGAAGAAATTGCCGCCTTCGAAGGCTATTTCCGTGCCCAGAAGATGTTCGGCGTGCCCAAGGCCGGCGAAATCGACTACACCAATGTGGTCACGCTGGACCTGGGCACCGTGGCCCCCTCGCTGGCCGGCCCCAAGCGCCCGCAGGACCGCATCGAAATCGGCAACGTCAAGTCCACCTTTGCCTCGCTGTTCGCCAAGCCGACCGCCGAGAACGGCTTCAACAAGGACATCGCGGAACTCGACAAAACCTACACCACCGCCGACGGCGTGAACGTGAAGAGCGGCGACGTGCTGATCGCCGCCATCACGTCCTGCACCAACACCTCCAACCCGAGCGTGCTGCTGGCCGCCGGCCTGCTGGCCAAGAAGGCGGTGGAAGCCGGCCTCAAGGTGGCGCCGCACATCAAGACGTCGCTGGCCCCTGGCAGCCGCGTGGTAACGGAATACCTGCAAGCCGCCGGCCTGCTGCCGTACCTGGAAAAGCTGGGCTTCGGCGTGACCGCCTACGGCTGCACCACCTGCATCGGCAACGCCGGCGACCTGACGCCGGAACTGAACGAGGCCATCACCAAGAACGACCTGGTGGCCGCCGCCGTGCTGTCGGGCAACCGCAACTTCGAAGCACGCATCCACCCGAACATCCGCGCCAACTTCCTGGCCTCGCCGCCGCTGGTGGTGGCCTACGCCATCGCCGGCAACGTCACGCGCGACCTGATGACCGAGCCGGTGGGCACGGGCAAGGGCGGCCGCGAGATCTACCTGGGCGACATCTGGCCGACCTCGGAAGAAATCCACGCGCTGATGAAGTTCGCGATGGACTCGAAGGTGTTCAAGATCAACTACGAGCAGGTCAAGAAGCCGAGCAAGCTGTGGGCCAAGGTCAAGGGCACCAAGGGCCAGGTCTACGACTGGCCGAAGTCCACCTATATCGCCGAGCCGCCCTTCTTCGACGGCTTCGGCATGGAACCGGCCGCCACGCAGTCAAGCGTGCGCAATGCGCGCGCGCTGGGCGTCTTCGGCGACTCCGTGACCACCGACCATATCTCGCCGGCCGGCTCCATCAAGGAATCGTCGCCCGCGGGCAAGTACCTGCTGGCCAACGGCGTGCTCAAGGCGGACTTCAACAGCTACGGCTCGCGCCGCGGCAACCATGAGGTCATGATGCGCGGCACCTTTGCCAATGTGCGCATCAAGAACCTGATGCTGCCCGTCAAGGCCGACGGCTCCCGCGTGGAAGGCGGCGTAACGCTGCACCAGCCTTCCGGCGAAGAACTGTCGATCTACGACGCCGCCATGAAGTACATCGCCGAGGGCACGCCCACCGTGGTGTTCGGCGGCGAAGAGTACGGCACGGGCTCGTCGCGCGACTGGGCGGCCAAGGGCACCCAGCTGCTCGGCGTGAAGGCCGTGATCACGCGCAGCTTCGAGCGCATCCACCGCTCCAACCTGGTCGGCATGGGCGTGCTGCCCCTGCAGTTCAAGGGCAGCGACAGCGTGCAGACGCTCGGCATCGTCGGCGACGAGACCTTCGACATCGAAGGCATCGAAGGCGAACTGAAGCCGCAGCAGGACGTGACGCTGGTGATCAAGCGCGCCAATGGCGACGTGCAGCGCGTGCCGGTGCTGCTGCGCATCGACACCCCGATCGAGGTCGACTACTACAACCACGGCGGCATCCTGCCGTTCGTGCTGCGTCAGTTGCTGGCTGCCTGACCGGAGCAACCCTGGCCCTTCGGGGCCAAGGGGTGACGCCGCTGGCTCTGCGCCTCTTTCGGAGGTCATGGCCAGCGGCGTTTTTCTTTGGGGCGCCATCCGCGCTGGCCCTAAAGCGCATCAACCGTCGCTTGTACCGGGCTTACCCCAAGTCTTGGGTTGGCCGGTGTAAGTTCCACGCAAGGCTGCCCTGCCAAACTGCCCGGCATCCACAAAGAAAACGCCTTGCGCGGGACAGCCATGCCGGCCAACCCCGCCTGAAACGCACAGGAGACATCATGGCAAAGATTTTCATCGCATTCGTCGTCATTGCCGGCGCGGCACTGTATATGCTGTCAAAGGGTGGCGACATCTCGATGGGCGGCGAGCAGCACGGCGTGGAAACCCACGCGCCGGAGGCTGCGCAAGCGCCCGCGCAGAAGTAAAACCTGGCCGGTTCCGCCGCTGCGCGGCGCTGCCTGACGCAATGCAATACAGCCGCCCAGCCCCCAGGCGGCTTTTTTTGTCAACGCAGCGAGTAGAATACCGTTTTACCGAAAAACGGATGATTTCGACTTATGGCAGGTTTTCGCCCCAAGGCTTCCCAACGTCTTTCGCCTGACGCCGAGCGTCTGGTGGCCGATGCGCTTGCGCTCGATGCCTCGGGCAGCCGCATGGAGGATGGCTACTGGGAGCGGCGTCTTTCGCAACGCCTGGGCCGGCTCCTGAAGAACGGCAGCCAGTCCGCGCTCGACGCAGCGCTCGAACACCTGTTCAAGCACAACGCCGACGCCTCCGACGTGCTCGCCGAGCAAGCCGAGACCCTGGCCGAATCGGCTACCGTCGAAATCGACGGCGTCAGCTACGACGCCCTGCTGATCGCCGCGCCCATCCTGGCCCACACCCGCTACGCCATCCCGTCCGGCGCGCTCAAGCCCGAGCTGTCGCAGACGCTGGCTGTGCACATGCAGGCGCATGTGCTGGCGGCCAACACCAAGATGGCGCTGTCACCCTACCTGTACAGCATCGACCAGCTGCCGCGCACGCACAGCGACACCTTTGCCCTGACCTACAAGCTGGTATCGGCCGCCATGGCCGGCACCACGCCCAAGGTCGACCTGCGCGACCTGCCGGAAACCGCGCCGATCCTGGCCGATCCGCGCTACCTGCTGGCCGTGGTGGTGGCGCCGCACGAGCAGGCCCTGTTCCGCTGGCAGGAAGACGCCAAGGAGCACCACGCCGAGCGCAGCGTCTGCCTGGAACAATGGCGCACCCAGGTGCAGCCCTCGATCGCGCTGCTGATGCCAGGCTGTGAGTTCGACCTGCTGCTGCCCGACGCCTTCTTCCTGTCCTGCCGCGAATCCGACAAGAGCATCCGCCCGCTGACCGTGCGCGCTGCCGTCAACTACCTGTGCGGCACGCTGGACGTGCC
>NZ_JBFTSF010000415.1:0-4372 GCF_056399905.1 Cupriavidus sp. 01L46 | reverse complement strand
GCATCTGCATCTGGGCGGCGCGGTAGCCCTGGTTTCCGGCCGGCCGATCGCCGAGCTGGATCATTTCCTGCAGCCGCTGAAACTGCCGTGCGCCGGCGTGCACGGTGCGGAGCTGCGCGACGCGGGCGGCCACCGCCTGCGCCAGCCCGACCCCGGCGTGCCACTGCTGCTCCCGCCGCTGGAAGTCCTGGTCGGCGCGCATCCCGGCTTGCAGCTCGAGCGCAAGTCGGTCGCGGTGGCGGTGCACTACCGCGCTGCTCCCCATCTCGAAGGCATGGTGCGCAACTTCGCGGCCGAACTCGCCCGCGGCGTGCCCGGCATCGAAGTCCTGCACGGCAAGATGGTGGTGGAGCTCAAGCCGGCAGGCATCGACAAGGGCGGCRCCATCGATGCCTTTATGCGCAGCCCGCCGTTTGCGCGGCGCTCGCCGCTGTTTGCCGGCGACGATATTACCGACGAGGCTGGCTTTGCCGTGGTGCGCCGCCTCGGCGGCATCGGCCTGCTGGTTGGCGCGCGGCCCAGTGCCGCCACCGCCAGCGTGACCGGCCCTGCCGCGCTGCGCTGCTGGCTGCATCGCTCCGCCAAGGCGCTCGAAGTCATGGCCGCCGCGCAGGGCGCACAGGTTTCCGGAGCTACATCCACGACGACGTCTTGAGGGGGATTCGCTGTGAGCAACCCATCCACCGAGGATAATCCGGCGCGCGCCGGAGGTGCCGGCCGCTACGCCGACCCTTCGCTATCGCTGGGCATGATCGGCAACTGCGCGATCTCCGCGCTGGTCGACGGGCGCGGGCGCATTGTGTGGTGCTGCCTGCCGCGCTTTGATGGCGACCCGGTCTTCAATGCCTTGCTCGATCCGGGCGAGAACGCTGGCCACTTCGCCATCGAAATCGAGGACTTCCAGGAAGCACACCAGTGGTACGAGCCCAATACCGCCGTGCTGCGGACCCGGCTGACCGACCGGCATGGCAACAGCCTTGAGATCACCGATTTCGCGCCGCGCTTTTTCCGCATTGGGCGTTACTTCCGCCCCACCTCGCTGATCCGCCGCATCCGGCCGGTTCAGGGCGCGCCGCGTGTGCGTGTGACGTTGGCGCCGCGTTTCGACTGGGGGCGCATCAAGCCCGAGATCACGCGCGGCAGCAGCCACGTGCGCTATATCGGCGACGGCACCACGCTGCGCATGACCACCGACGCGCCGCTGACCTATGTGCTGTCGCAGACGCCTTTCCTGCTCACGCGCGACCTCAACTTCATCCTCGGTCCTGACGAAACCCTGCAGGGCGGCGTGGAGGAAATCGCACGCGACTTCGAGCAGGAAACCACGGCTTACTGGCGGATGTGGAGCCGCCGCCTCGCGGTGCCGTGCGAGTGGCAGGACGCGGTGATCCGCGCCGCCATCACGCTCAAGCTGTCGCTGTATGAAGAGACGGGCGCCATCGTCGCGGCCATGACCACCAGCATTCCCGAGGCGCCCGGCAGCGGGCGCAACTGGGATTACCGCTTCTGCTGGCTGCGCGATGCGTTTTTCGTGATCCGCGCGCTCAACAGCTTGTCCGAGGTCGGCACCATGGAGGACTACCTGCGCTGGTTGTCCAACGTGGTGATGCAATCCAAGAATGGCCATATCCAGCCGCTGTACGGCATCGGGCTGGAGCTCGAATTGCCGGAGAGCATGCTCGATCATTTATCCGGCTACCGCGGCATGGGTCCGGTGCGCGTGGGCAACCAGGCACAGGAGCACTTCCAGCATGATGTCTACGGCAACGTGGTGCTGGGCGCGGCCCAGGCTTTCCACGACCATCGCCTGCTGCACCGCGGCGGGGCGGGCGAGTACCACGTGCTGGAAACCGTGGGCGAGCAGGCGGTACGCGTGTTCGGCACGCCCGATGCGGGCATGTGGGAGCTGCGCACGCGCGCGCGGGTGCATACCTCGTCCGCGCTGATGAGCTGGGCCGCCTGCGACCGCCTCGCMAAGATCGGCGATGCGCTGCAGTTGCCCGATCGCGCGGCTTACTGGCGCCAGCATGCCGACGGCATGAAGGTGCGCATCGTGCGCGAGTCCTGGAGCGAGGAACGCCAGGCGTTCGCCGAGAGCTTCGGCGGACGCGAGCTCGATGCCAGCGTGTTGCTGATGGCCGAAGTCGGCTTTATCGAGCCCAGGGATGAACGATTCATGTCCACGCTCAAGGCGATGGAAGCGTCGCTGTGCGACGGGCCATATATGCGCCGCTACGAGGCGCCGGACGACTTCGGCAAGCCCGAGACCGCCTTCAATATCTGCACCTTCTGGCGTATCGATGCGCTCGCGCGCGTGGGGCGCCGCGAGGAAGCGCGCGAGATCTTCGAGGCCATGCTGGCGGCGCGCAATCCGCTTGGCCTGCTGTCCGAGGATACGCACCCCGTGACCGGCGAGATGTGGGGCAATTTTCCGCAGACCTACTCGATGGTGGGCCTGATCAACGGCGCCATGCGCCTGTCCGCGCCATGGGATTCCGTGATCTGAAGGCGCGCGCGGCAAGGCCAGCGCAAAGGAATGTATGGGCAGACTAGTAGCGGTATCCAACCGCGTGGCCGATCCGCGCAACGTTGCCGCGGGCGGCCTCGCCGTGGCACTGGGCGAAGCGCTCAAGGCTACCGGCGGCATGTGGTTCGGCTGGAGCGGCAGGACCGTGGAAGCTGCGCAGGGCGGCACGCCGGGCGAGGGCGAGCTGCATATCCAGCAAGCCGGCAATGTCACGCTGGCTACGGTCGACCTGTGCCGCGAGGACCACGACGCGTACTACCAGGGCTACAGCAATGGCGTGCTGTGGCCGGTGTTCCACTATCGCATCGACCTGGMGGATTTCGACTCCGGTTATCTCAACATCTATCGCCGCGTCAACCAGCTCTTTGCGCGCAAGCTCGCGCCGCTGCTGCGCCCGGACGATGTGATCTGGATCCACGACTATCACCTGATCCCGCTTGCGTCGGAGCTGCGCGCCATGGGCTGTGGCCAGCGCATGGGGTTTTTCCTGCATATCCCGCTGCCGCCGCCGCTGATCCTTGCCGCCATCCCGCAGCACGAATGGCTGATGCGGGCGCTGTTCGCCTATGACCTGGTCGGCTTCCAGAGCCAGCTCGATCTCGAGCATTTCTCGCGCTACGTGCAAAGCGAAGCGCAGGCCGAGCCCATGGGCGAGTATCGCTTCCGGGCCTTCCACCGCACCGTGCGCGCGCAAGCGTTCCCGATCGGCATCGACGTCGACGAATTCATCGCGCTGGGCCAGTGCGAGGAATCGCGCGAGACGTACGAGATGATGCGCGGCCAGTATTCGACCCGCCGTCTGCTGCTAGGCATCGATCGCCTGGATTACTCCAAGGGGCTGCCGCAGCGGCTCAAGGCGGTCAGGACGCTGATGGCCCAGTATCCCGAGAACCGCCGCAGCGCCACGCTGATCCAGATTGCCGCGCCATCGCGCGAAACGGTAGATGCCTACGCGGATCTGCGGCGCGAGCTGGAAGGATTGTCCGGGGCCATCAATGGCGAGTATGGCGAGCTGGACTGGATGCCGGTGCGCTATATCCATCGCACCACGGCACGGCGCCGTTTGCCCGGCCTTTGCCGCGCTTGCCGCGTGGCGCTGGTGACGCCGTTGCGCGATGGGATGAACCTGGTTGCGAAAGAGTTTGTTGCCGCGCAGGATCCGGACGATCCCGGGGTCCTGGTGCTATCGCGGTTTGCTGGTGCCGCCGAGCAGTTGCGCGAGGCGTTGCTGGTGAATCCCTACGATATCAATGCTACCGCGCAGGCGATTCAGCAGGCCTTGCATATGCCGCTGGCTGAGCGGCAGTCTCGGCATCAGAAGTTGCTGGAGCGGATTCGGGCGCAGGATGTGCATTGGTGGAGGAGGGAGTATTTGAGGACTTTGGCGGAGACGGATGGGGGGTGAGGGGGAGGGGGTATGGGGGGTGTTGGGGTGTTTGCTGGCGGTGTTGGCTTTTGGACCCAAGTGCCATACGACATCGTCCTGCGGGGTTGATTGCTGTTTCTTTGGGCGGCGATGGTTTTTGCACCCAAGAGCCATACGACATCCCCCTGCGGGGGCTGCCGGTCACTTTTCTTTGACCGGCAAAGAAAACTAACGAAAAGAAAGCCGCCCTGCCGGGAGCAGAGCAATCAGGCTTATGTGGGGCAGTGGTTGCGTCGTACGGCCCGGAGTGTTGGCTGGCGTGTCCAACCGGGGGCCTGTCAGAAATTTTGTGTTTAGGGCATAACATGTCGCCAAGGAGCATGTATGCCACGCAAGACGAAGACCAGCCAAGCCGCAGACCGTGAACTGCCGGCCATTCCCGAAGACCTGATCGCCCATTTCGTTAAGGGTCCCATGAC
>NZ_JBFTSF010000414.1:0-4372 GCF_056399905.1 Cupriavidus sp. 01L46 | reverse complement strand
GCCTTTACCCCGTCTCGCACTTGGTGCGCGTCACCGGCGCCAGGCGGCGCGTCGCAGTGCAGCTCGACGACGTGGTGCGTCTCAAGCATCATGCGCAGCAGGCGGTCGACACTGCGCAGACTGCCCGCGCCGAGGCCGATCTGCGGGTTGAGTTGCTGCGCCAGGAGCTGCCGGTGCGATCGAGGTGATCGTGGTCTCCTCTCACATGGAGCCCTTCGATCCCGGTTGCTTCCAGGCGCTTGGCATCGATCCCGCGCGGAAGAGGTTCCTGGTGATGAAGAGCCGCGTTCACTGGCGCGCCGGCTTCGGCGGCCTGGCGGCGCATGTGTTCGAGTGCGACAGCATCKGTGTGACGACCTCCGACTTCGGCAAGCTGACTTTCGAGAATGTACGGCGGCCGATCTATCCCCTCGATGACATGTAGATGAAGGCTAGTGCCGGCTGGACTAGCCCACCTGTTGGTTGGCCCTGCCGGCGTGTGTCAGCGCGTGGCGGATTGGGCCGAGGTACTCGGCATCGCGCCGCATGGCCGCGTAGGGAGCCGGACTCGTCGCCACCCGCTACTGGAAATCGATGCTCGTTCAACGTTCCGCCAAGCTGAACAGTGTCTTGAGGTCCTCCCCACTGAGATTGCCGATCCACTGTTCGCCAGTACCCACCACCAGGCCGGCCAGCTCCCGCTTGGCGCGAAGCATGTCGTTGATGCGTTCTTCAAACGTCGCGCGCGTGATGAAGCGGTGGACCTGAACGTTGCGCTGCTGGCCAATGCGATAGGCCCGGTCCGTGGCCTGCGCTTCGACGGCAGGATTCCACCACAGGTCGTAATGGATGACGTTCGAGGCCGCGGTCAGGTTCAGMCCGGTCCCGCCGGCCTTGAGCGACAGGATGAACACCCGCTCCGTCCGGTTGCTCTGGAACCGCTCGACCATCACATCCCGCCTGGCTCGCGGGACACCGCCGTGGAGAAATAGCGGATCTCGGCCATATCGCTGTTGTACCCAACGGCATAGCAAGTCGCCCATCTCGCGGAACTGGGTGAATACCAGCACCTTTTCATGGCCGGCATGGACATCTTCAAGGAGTTCAAGGAATCGCTCGGCCTTGCCAGAAACCTCTGCATCGACCTGCCCCTGTTTCAGATATAGCGCGGGATGATTGCAGATCTGCTTCAATGCCAGCATCATCTGCAGCACCAGGCCCTGGCGCTTGAAGGTGTCGGATTCTCCCGCGATGGTTCGCAACCCTTCCTGTACCACCGATTCATACAGAGCCGTCTGCACCTTGGTCAGCGTGCAGAATTGATCCTGCTCGCTCTTGTCTGGCAAGTCGCTGATGATGGCCTTGTCTGATTTCAGGCGTCGCAACAGGAAGGGAGCCGTCACCCGCTTGAAGCGTTGCACGGCATGCTGATCGCGCTGGATTTGAATAGGCGTCGCATACTCCCGCACGAACTGACTGAGGCTTCCCAGATAACCCCGGTTAGCGAAATCCAGGATGCTCCAGTAGTCGGACAAGCGGTTCTCCACCGGCGTGCCGCTCATGGCAATCACGCTGGCGGCGGGGACCGCCTTCACGGCCTTGGTCTGGGCGGCCGCCGGGTTCTTGATATTCTGAGCCTCATCCACCACCACTACGCGCCACGCCAAGGCACGCAGGGCCGTCGCGGCCGTTCGGGCGATGCCGTATGTCGTCAGCAGGACGTCGGGCCGGACAGCGGCGAGTTCACGCTTGCCGCCGTGGAAGATGCCGACGCTCAGGCTGGGCGCGAAGCGGCCGATTTCTTTCTGCCAATTGGTCAACAAACTGGTCGGCATGATGACCAGGGCTTTGGCGTCGTCAAGTGCGCCATCTTCCTTGAGCTTTTGCAGGGTCGCGATGACCTGCAGTGTCTTGCCCAGACCCATGTCGTCCGCAATCACGCTGCCAAGGCCAACTCGCGCATTCCGATAAAGCCAGGCATAGCCCCGCTGCTGGTATGGGCGCAAGGTAGCGTCGATACCACGCGGCAGCGGCACCGTGCCCGCTTGCAGCAGGTCCTGGATGAYTTTCCTGGCCTTGCCATCCAGGCCGACAGGCGTCCCGGTGAATTCCCCCGCCAGCGCGACACGCAGCAACTCAGCGCCGGCAGGCGTAGATGGATTGGCCATCTGCGCGCGCAGGCGCTCGACCTCCTTCGGATCCAAATAGACGTATGCCCCCTTGAAACGTATGACGCCCGTGGCATCCTTGACCAATCGTTCGAATTCGGCGCGTGTCAGCAGATGGTCACCAACGGCCACGCTCCAGTCAAACGCAAATACAGCATCGGCGTCAAAAAAGCCCCTACCGTCAGTGGCCTTGCCCTTGATCTGCATGGACAAGCGGGGACGTATCAACCGCTCTAGCGCTTTCGGCAACAGCGCGCGAATTCCCAGCAAGCGGACCACTGGCAACGTGTCGAACAGCAAGCCTGGTAGCGCATCCGTGGCAATCCGGATCGGTGTTTTGGCGCCAGCACGGATGTAGGTATTGATCGGTGGGAAGCCCTCGGCCAGGAGCGCGATCGTCTGCAGAATGCCAAAACGGGCCTTCGACCAGCCCTGATCGGTGAGAATCGAGGCCAGTGGTACTGGCTTGTTCAGTGTTGCCGAGCGATCCTCGACCGCAAGTGACAGTCCGAAACGCCCAGCCTTTGCTTCTTCGAGGCACAGCACCGGTGCGTATTCGCGGTGCGCCAGATGGAATCGGGACAGCCAGGTATGAATACCGGCAGCTATCTCGCCCTCGCCGGGGCCGTTGTAGGCTGCTCGCCCAGTGCTGAAGAACAAGGCGAGCGTCTTGTTACCGAGGGGGGTCTCGCCGGCGCAACCCGACCATGCGTGGACGAAGTGATTCAGAAACAGGGAACACAAGCATGTTGCCTGAACCTCGCGGGTAAGCACCGACCGCTTTCGCCCCTTCCCCGCCTTGACCATGCCCGATGGCAATGCAGCAGCGAGGCGCTGCATGAGGTCGTGCACCACCCCGTCGAGGGTGGCCGGAAGCCAGCGCAGCGCCACCGTGCCAGCATCCGCGGCCAGGATTTGGGGGACCACCGCGCCACGCGCGAGCAATTGCAGCGCGATCAGGCGCACGTGGAAGAAGGCCGCCACGCCAGGCTGCAGGTCTGGCAGGTTGCTAGCCTCTATCCGAGCCAGCGCTGTTTCCAAGGCATCGATGGTGGTAATGCCCTTCGTACCGGACACGGACGCGTGCAATTGCGAGTCCAGCGTAATCGTCGGCAGGTCGTCCGCCGCAAGCGTGATGCCCCCAGCGTTGACGGCGCCGATATCCATGGCCAGTCGCGCCGCCTTGCTCACCCGTAGCAGGACACGCTGCAAGGTCTCGCGAAAGTCTCCGTTGGTGAAAAATGTGGGACGCGCAGGCAGCACGTGCAGGAGCGGAGCGCTCACGTCCGGAATCGCGGACAGATCAAGCTGATYGAGCGCGGCAAGATCTCCCGCATCGACCGGCATTTCAGCCGCTGTCGGCAGGAGTTCGGCCAAGGTTGGCAGGACAGCCCCGGCTCCCGGTTCCAGATGGATATCGCGCGACTTCAAGGCTAGCAACAGATCGACGCCCCGCAGTGCAAACACCAGGAACGGATTGCCATCGATCTCGCGGCTCAGCAGGTAAATCGCAGCGGCCAGGTGTTTGCAAGGCACGGCCCAATCCGGGCAGGAGCAATGCATGTCGAGGTCCTTCCAGCGCTCGGGAAAGACAGAAATACCAAGTTTGCGGGCTCGATCCAGAACCGTCGGATCCAGTTCCCGATTGAGCATCCCGGCGATCAAGGCAGGATCGGTCGCGATGTCATCCAGAAGCCGAGTCGAATCCTTCGTGGAAAGTGGCGGCACGGCGATCGTCACCGCGTAGGGGCGTGGCCGGGAGCCTTGTACCAGGGCGTGAATGGTTCCATCCCTGACGACCAGATCCTTGACCGCGCCCTTGTTGGCGTAGGTTCTCCCGCGCGGCAGGCGGTTGTCATAGTCGATGTGGGTCAGGGCCTTGAGCCACTGCTCGCCCCACCACGTTTTGCCGAAAGATTGTCGTGTCACTGTGTCAACATCGCGTCCCTATTGGGTAATGCCGTTCAGTTAAGGTCCCTATTGAGGAAGCGAACGGCATAGCGTGAAGGGCGGGACTTGACGACCCGGTCGCATGAGCGACCGGGTCGTTTCACATTGGGCAGCGACTTTAGGCGCTCGCGTAGGCTGGCGTGACAGCTGCCCACATCATCTCGTGCTGGATGACATGGAAGGCACGCACGAAGCTCATGTCAGTCGGCGCGAGCTTCGCTTCTCGGGCGGCGCTGGCCATCTCGCGACGAATCAGGTTGTAGGCGATCAAGGCG
>NZ_JBFTSF010000413.1:0-4384 GCF_056399905.1 Cupriavidus sp. 01L46 | reverse complement strand
CCTCCACCCATGTCGCGCAGAAGCTCTTGCAGCCATCCGTCAAGTTCGATCCGGCGGCGTTCACCCACGTGATCCGCATCGGCGTCAGCCCCGCCGTGCTGGTGGTGGGGGCGAATTCGCCGTACCGCACCGTGGGCGAACTGGTGGCCGCCGCGCGGCGCTCGCCCGGCTCGCTGAACTATGCATCGGGCGGCATCGGCTCCGCCGCGCATATCTGCGGCGCGGCTTTCGCATCGGCGACAGGCATCAACGCGGTCCATATCCCCTACAAGGGCTCGGTGGAGATCGTGCCGTCGCTGATCAAGGGCGATACGCAATTCGGTTTTCCGGTAGCGACCACCGCGGTGCCGCAGATCGGCAATGGCAAGGTGCGCGCGCTTGCCGTGACCTCGATGCAGCGGATCCCCGCGCTGCCAGGCGTGCCGACCCTGAACGAGGCGCTCGGGCGCAGCGATCTCACGCTGGATTCCTGGAGTGGCATCTGGGCCCCGGCAAACCTGCCTAAGCCCTTGGTGGCGCGCTTGCATGCCGCCATGCTGAGGGCACTGGCGGATCCCGGGCTGCGCCGTTTCTATGCCGAGACAGGGGCGCTCATCGAACCAAGCCCCACGCCCGAATCCTTCACCCGCCTTGTCGCCGAGGAAACCGCCAGGATGCGGCAGGTGATCGAGAAAAACCACATCACGATCGAGTGAGCCTGCCATGCCTGTCACCGTTACCCATTCATTCACCCCGCTCGCGGGCATCCGCGTGCTCGATTTCTCGCACGTCATCGCCGGTCCCTTCGCCACCTTCCTGCTGGCGCAGCTCGGGGCCGACGTGACCAAGGTGGAAAACGCCAACGGCGGCGATGTCATGCGCCGCGCCGGACGGGGCCGCGAGGGCTTCGTCGCGCTCAACGCCGGCAAGTCGTCGCTGGCCCTCGACCTTGGCAGCGAGCAAGGGCGCCAGCATGCGCTGGAGCTCGCCGCCACCTGCGATGTCTTCGTCGACAACCTGCGCCCGGGCGTGCTGGAGCGCTTCGGGCTCGGCTTCGAGGCGGTGCTTGCGCTGAATCCGCGCGTGGTCTATTGCAGCATCTCCGGCTTTGGCCGCGGCGCGCCGGCATGGCGCGGCCGGCCCGCTTACGACCATGTGGTGCAGGCTGCCACCGGCATGGCTTACATGGCGGGCAACGAGGGCGACCCGCCCATCAAGACGGGGTTCCCGGTCATCGATTCCGCCACGGGGCTGCTCGCCGCCTTCGCCATCCTGGCCGGCGTACGCGACAGCGAGCGCACCGGGCGCGGCATGCTGCTCGATATCTCTATGGCCAGCGCCGGCATGCAGCTGATGTACCCCATGGCCTGTGACGCGCTCACACGCGGCGCCACGCCACCCCGGCAGGGCAACCAGGGCTACTCCGGCAGCCCCTCCGCCGATTTCTTCCGCACGCGCGATGGCTGGCTGGCCATCGGCGCCAACACGCCAGGCCAGTTGCTGGCATTGCTCGAAGCGCTGGGCCTTGGTCATCTGGCGCGGGATCCCGCCTTGTTCAATCCGCCGCTGGAACGCAGCGGCCTGCCTGCCTTTGTGCGCTCGCTCGATCCGGGCGCGCTCAAGGAGGCGCTCGCCGCCGCGCTGGCCGATGGCTTGGCCACGGAGCTGGAAGCGCGGCTTAGCGCGTGCGGCATTCCGGCCGCGCGCCTGCGCAACATCGCGGAGTTTGCCGCTGAATCACGGGACAACGGCAGCCTGGAAACCATCGAGCTGCGCRATGGCGATGCCACCGTGGTGTCGCCGGGGCTGGGTTTCCGGGTGCGCACCGGACGCTAGGCCAGGCCGCTTGGCTGCAACCTTGCGTTACTGTTCTTGACCCTCAGGATGGATGGGCATCACGACCTGTTCATCTCTTTTTCACGATACGAGATCGCGCGCCATCAGGCTGGCGGGTAGTTGATCCGTTTACCTACACTCCGCTAATTGTGTAGATCAGGCTAACTGACGTAGACCACAGGCGGGGGGGATGGAAGATGCGATTGACCATGGCGAAGGCGGGCTTTGCGGGCTTGACGTGTCTGGCGTTGAGCGCGGGGGCTTACGCGCAATCGGCGAGTTCTTGCGGCGGGATCAGTTGCAACGGCAACAACAACAACGACTACAACTACAACAGTAATCGCGGCCAGCTTCTCGATCACAGGACCACGCTGCGCCTGAGCGCGGCCGCGCTGGCCGGCGTTCTCAACGCGAGCGATTCAGGCCGGCAGCTATTGCAGATCGCCGGCACCCCTGCATGCGACCTGGAGATCGTCTACTTCCGCTACCGCACCATCGGCGGCGCCAATGAGCCCACCACCGCGAGCGGCGCGCTGATGATTCCAAGCGGCGGGCGCGCATGCAGTGGGCCACGCCCGGCGTTGATGTACGCGCATGGCACCACCACCTACCGCAAATTCAACCTTGCGGACCTGACGCAGAAGGACCCGGGCAACGGTGATGGCGCCTCGGAGGGCATCAGCGTTGCGGCCATGTATGCCGCGCAGGGCTATATCGTGGTGGCGAGCAACTATGCGGGTTACGCCGGCTCCGAGCTTTCCTATCATCCCTACCTGAATGCCCAGCAGCAATCGGCGGACATGATCGACTCGCTGCGGGCCGCACGGGTTGCACTGGCCCGGGCGGACTCGGGCAAGGCGGCCCGGGAGAATGGCAAGCTCTTTATCACCGGATATTCGCAGGGCGGCCACGTTGCCATGGCCACGCATCGCGCGCTGCAGGCGGCGGGCATCAACGTGACGGCGGCTTCCACGGGTTCGGGGCCCTATGCCATGGCGGCCACCGGCGACGCGCTGATCGCGGGTGAGGTGGATCTGGGTTCCACCATCTTCACGACCTTGGTGGCGACCAGCTACCAGAACGCCTACGGCAATATTTACCGCAGGCCGGGCGACCTGTTTGAGGCCAGCTACGCGCGTGGCATCGAGGATCTCCTGCCGAGCGTGACGCCAATCGACACGCTGATTGGCAACGGCAAGCTGCCTGCCACGGCGCTCTTCAGCCCTTATCCGCCGGCTGCGCAGTTTGCCTCGCTGACGCCGCCGGCTTCGCCCCCGCTGGCGCCGCCTGAGCTGACGCCGATCTTCGCCCTCGGGTTTGGCAAAGGCAACCTGGTGCGCAACAGCTTCCGCCTCGGCCTGCTGGAAGACGCGCTGGTGAATCCGGATGGCGCGTTCCCGTACACCACGGTGGCGATGGCGCCGGCGGCCAGCCCGGTTGCGCCGCTGCGCCAGGCGTTCAAGCGCAATGACTTGCGCAACTGGATCCCGCGTGCCCCGGTGCAGCTTTGCGGCGGTCGCTTCGACCCGACGGTGTTCTTCTTCAACGCGACCGTGCAGCAGGCGTATTGGCAGAATGCCAAGGTGCCGGCGGGGCTGACTTCGGTGCTGGATGTGGATGCGCCGGTGGCCGGGCCTGCCGATCCGTACGCCCCGATCAAGCAGGGATTTGCGCTGGCCAAGGCTACGCTCGCCGCGCAGGCCGTGGCGGCGGGCGCAACCGACGGTGGTGCGTCGGCGGTGATCGAGGCCTACCACGGGAGCCTGGTGGCGCCGTTTTGCATGGTCGCCGCGCGTGGGTTCTTCGGGAATTTCTGAGCAAAGCGGAGTGGAAAAGACAGCGGCCAGTCATTGCGCATGACTGGCCGTTTTTTTGTCGTAGCCAGGTCAGTCGCGGGCTTCCATCTTGCGATTGATCCACAGCGCCAGCAACGTGCACGCCACGCCGGACAGCAGGTAGGCGCTGACGGCAAACAAGCCGAACTCCGCCGACAGTCCCAACGCCACCAGCGGCGCAAAGGCGGCGCCGAACAGCCACGCAAAATCGGAAGTCAGCGCCGCGCCGGTATAGCGAAAGCGCGATCCGAAGTTTGCCGTGACAGCGCCCGCGGCCTGGCCGTACGACAAGCCCAGCAAGCCGAAGCCGATCAGGATGAACAAGTCTTGCCGCGCCGGGGTGCCGTTCATCAGGTACGGCGCGAACAGGCCGAAGATGCCGATCAGGACTGCCATCAACGCCAGCGTGGTGCGCCGCCCGATGCGGTCGGCGATCCAGCCGGAGGTGATGGTAGCCGCCATGGCGATCCCCGCGCCGATGATCTGGATGATCAGCACGTCATTGATGTCCTGCGTGGCGTGCAGCGCGACCCACGACAGCGGGAACACCGTGACCAGGTGAAAAAGCGCGTAGCTGGCCAGTGCCGCGAAGGCGCCGATGAACAGGTTGTAGCCTTGGGCGCGCATGATCTGCACCGGGCTGATCGGCTCCAGCTCGCCTTCTTCCAGCAGCTGCGTGTACTCCCGGGTCACCACCAGGCGCAGGCGCGCGAACAGCGCGACCACGTTGATGG
>NZ_JBFTSF010000412.1:0-5840 GCF_056399905.1 Cupriavidus sp. 01L46 | reverse complement strand
GGCCTATCCGCCGCAGCTCTCCGGCGGGCAGCAGCAGCGCGTGGCGATTGCCCGCGCGCTGGCGATGCGGCCCGAAGCCATGCTGTTCGACGAGCCCACCTCGGCGCTCGACCCGGAACTGGTGGGCGACGTGCTGGAGGTCATGCGCAACCTGGCGCGCGAGGGCATGACGATGATCGTGGTGACGCACGAGATGGGGTTCGCGCGGGAAGTGGCGGACCGCGTTTGCTTCCTGCACAGCGGCACCATCGTTGAGGAAGGCGCCGCCGCGCAGGTGCTGGGCGCGCCCAGCCACGCCCGCACGCAGGACTTCCTGCGGCGCGTGCTGCATAAGCCGGTGGAAGCGGCGGGGGACCTGGCGCTATGACCTCCAGCCAGTTCACGGCAATCCGGCCGGCCCCGGCCACCGCGATGCCTTTGCCGTCCTCCCTGTGGGCGGCCACGGCCCCGCCCGCGCCGCCCACGCCCGCGCTGCGCGAATCGCTGAACACCGACGTGCTGGTCATCGGCGGTGGCTTCACCGGCCTGTCGACCGCACTGCACCTGGCCGAGGGCGGCGCGCGCGTGTGCGTGCTGGAAGCCAACGAGCCGGGCTGGGGCGCGTCCGGGCGCAACGGCGGCCAGGTCAACCCCACGCTCAAGCATGATCCCGACGAGCTGGTCCGCCTGTTCGGCGCCGCCCGGGCCGAGCCGTTGATCAATGCGGTGTCGCGCTCGGCCGACCTGGTGTTCGACCTGATCGCGCGTCACGGCATCGATTGCCAGCCCGTGCGCAGCGGCTGGCTGCAGCTTTCCTATTCACCAGGCGCCGTGCCCGCCATGCATGCGCGCGCCGAGCAATGGGCGCGCCGCGGGGCGCCGGTGGAGGTGCTGGACCGCGCCGCGGTAGCGCGGCGCGTGGGCACGCAGGCCTTCGCCGGCGGCTGGCTGGATGGACGCGCTGGCGCCATTCAGCCGCTGGCCTATACACGCGGGCTGGTCCGCGCCGCACAGCAGGCGGGCGCTACGGTGCATGGCGGCACGGCGGTGACGGCACTGGTGCGCCAGGGCTCGCACTGGGTGGCGACGACGGCCTTGGGCACCACGGTGACGGCCACGCAAGTCGTGATCGCCACCAACGGCTACACCGGCCCGCTGTGGCCCGGCCTGGCGCAAACAGTGCTGTCGGCCAACAGCTTCATCGTGGCCACGCAACCGCTCCGGGACGCCGAGGCGCACGGCATCCTCACGCAAGGCGAGACGGCATCCACCTCGCAGCGGCTGCTGCTGTATTTCCGCAAGGATGCGCAGGGGCGCCTGCTGATGGGTGGCCGCGGCTTCTTCGCCGATCCGCGCGGGCCGCAGGACTTTGCCCACCTGGAGCGCTCGCTGGCGCTGCTGTTCCCGCAACTTGGCCCGCTCTCCTACGAGTACCGCTGGGCAGGGCGTATCGCGATCACGCGCGATTTCATGCCCCATGTGCATGAGCCCGCGCCGGGCGTCGTCATGGCGCTGGGCTGCAATGGGCGGGGCATCGCGCTGTGCACCAGCCTGGGCCAGCATATCGCGGCACGGCTGGCGGGCAAGGGCGGGGATTTTCCGTATCCCATCACGCCCGTGACCGGGATTCCGCTGCACGGCCTGCAGCGCTTCTACATTGCCGCGGGGGTGGCCTGGTACAGCCTGCTGGACAAACTGGGCTGACGCCGGCAGCGCCTAAAGCAGCAGCGTGGCCAGGGCCGGCACCAACGCCAGCGGCATCACCAGCGCGCCGATGCGCAGGAACTGCAGCGCGCCGACGTGCTGGCCCTCGCGCCGCAGCGCGGTCAGCCATAGCAGGGTCGCCAGCGAGCCGGTGACCGACAGGTTGGGCCCGAGGTCGATGCCGATCAGCACCGCGTCGGTGACCTGCGTGGAGGCATGGCTGGCCGCCAGCGCCGAGGACGCGAACAGCCCGGCCGGCAGGTTGTTGACCACGTTGGACACCAGCGCCACCGTGCCGCCGGTTACCCAGACGCCGGCTGTGGGTGACTGTTGCGACAGCGCCTGCACGAAGTGGGCGAGCTTGCCGATCAGGCCGGTCTGCTCCAGGGCCGCGACCAGCACGAACAGGCCCGCCACCAGCGGCAGCACGCCCCAGGAAATCTCGCGCAACGCCGGCAGGCACAAGCCGGGCCGGCAGGTGCAGACCAGCAGCAGCGTCGCCACGCCGGCCAGGCAGGTCGGCCAGCCCAGGTCGGCGCCCAGCAGCGAGGCCGTCAGCAGCACCAGGCCCATGGCTACGATGCCGGCGGCGGTCAGCTTGGCCTCCAGTGACAGCGGCGGCACTGGCACGCCGGTCGCGATGCGCTCGCGCAGCGCGTCGCGCTGGGTCCAGTAGAGCACGGCGAAGGTGGCCACGATGGCCACCAGCGATGGCAGCGTGAAGCGCGCCAGCCAGCCCGTCAGCGAGGGCATGTGCTCGCCGAAGATGACCAGGTTGGCCGGGTTCGAGATCGGCAGCACAAAGCTGGCGGCGTTGGCGATGAACGCGCAACAGTACAGGTAGGGCAGCGGATGCTTGACCTTGGCGGCGCGGGTGGCAGCCAGCACTGCCGGCGTGAGCACCACGGCGGTGGCATCGTTGGACATGAACACCGTGACCAGGGTGCCGAAGCCATAGACCAGCAGGAACAGCCGCCGTGCCGATCCCCCGGCCTGGCGCACCGCCAAGGCAGCTACGTGGTCGAACAGCCCGGTCTTGCGCGCCAGTTCCGACACCAGCATCATGCCGCCGAGAAAGAGGTAGACGTCATTGCCGCGCGCCACGGCGGCCATGGCATCGGGCACGGCAAGCAGGCCGGTCACGCATAGCAGCAGCGCGCCGGCTACCGCCCAGAAGGCTTCCGGCAGCCGGAACGGCCGCGTGATGACGCCAAGGGTGGCGGTGGCTGCCACCGACCAGATCAAGGGGCTGCTGTACGGGGAGAATGGCATCGGAGCCTTGCGGGCGGCGGGTGGTGGTTCAGGTTGTGGGCTGCGATGCGCGGGGCGGCACGCCGGCCGGGGCAGGGCTCAGCGCTCTGACGGGCTCGGCGGCGCCGGTGGTGCCGGTGGTGCCGGCGGTGCTTGTTGCACTGGTCACGCCCGTCACACCCGTAGCGCCCGTAGCGTCGCTAGTGTCGGTCAGTGCCGTCCCGGCCCCCGGATCGGCGTCCGCCGGCGGGGATGGGAAGCCAAGCGCGGCAATGCCGTGGCTGCCGTCGGCGTACTCCGGGTAGACCCAGTCGTCGCCGTTGCGCACGAGGTTCTTGGGCGCCACGAATTCCGCCTCGGGCTGGCCCGCCAGGCGGCCTTCCATGTAACTGGCCCAGATCGGCAGGGCGGTGGTGGCGCCGAACTCGTGCCGGCCCAGGCTGCGGTTATCGTCGAACCCCATCCACGCCACCGTGACGATGCCAGACGCGTAGCCGGCAAACCAGCCATCGACCGAATCGTTGGTGGTGCCGGTCTTGCCGGCCACGTCCGCGCGCCGCAGGTAGCGTTCCAGGCCTGCGCCGGTGCCGCTGGTCACCACGCTGCGCAGCAGGCTGTTCATCACATAGGCATTGCGCTCGGGAATCACGCGGTGCGGCTGGGGTTCGCTGTCGGCGGTAAACAGCACGTTGCCCGCGCCGTCGCTGATGCGCTCGATCAGGTAGGGCTCGGTGCGGTAGCCTTCGCTGGCGAAGACGCCATAGGCGGCGGCCAGACGCAGCGGCGTGGTGGTGCCGGTGCCCAGGGCCATCGGCAGGTAGCGCGGCAGGCGCTGCTCGGAGAAGCCGAACTTGCCGGCATAGTCAACCGCATAGGGAATGCCGATAGCCTGCAAGGTCCGGATGGCAGGCAGGTTGCGCGACTGCGCCAGCGCCTGGCGCACGCTCACGGCGCCCAGGAAGCGGCCATCGTCGTTGCCCGGCTGCCAGCGCGACGAGGCATCCAGCGGCGCATCGTTGATCAGCGTGGTGGCCGACACGCCGCGCTCGAGCGCGGCGGAATAGATGAACGGCTTGAACGTCGAGCCCGGCTGGCGCAGCGCCTGCGTGGCATGGTTGAAGCGGCTGGTGGCAAAGTCCGCGCCGCCGATCATGGCTTCGATGGCGCCCGATTTGCTATCCAGCGAGACCAGCGCGGCCTGCGGCGCTGCCTGCTGGCCATGGCGCTTGCCATACTGGTCCAGGCCCGCGTGCACGGCCTCATAGGCCAGGCTTTGCCGCACCGACGATACCGTGGTGTAGACATTGAGGCCGCGGGTATAAGCGGCCTCGCCAAAGCGGTCGTAGGCAAGCTGGCGGGCCAGCTCCGCCACGTACTCGGCGTGCCCGTCAAAGAAGTACGCTTGCGCCGCACTGCCAAAGCCATAGGCATGCTCGCCCAGGTAGACCTGGTTCATGTACAGCTCGAGGATGCGGTCTTTCGGCAGGGAGCGGTCGATCTTCCAGGCCAGCAGGATTTCATACCATTTGCGCGAGAGCGTTTTCTCGCGAGACAGGTAGAAGTTGCGCGCCACCTGCATGGTGATGGTGGAGGCGCCCTGGGCGTAGCCCTCGCCGATATTGGCGAGCGCGGCGCGGAAGATCCCGGGGACATCCACGCCGGCGTGCTGGTAGAACTGATCATCTTCCGCCGCCAGCAGCGCGTTGGACATCTGCTTKGGCATGCGCTCCAGCGGGACGAATTCGCGGTGCTCGTTGCCGAACTCGCCAATCAGCACGTTGTCGCTGGTATAGATCCGCAGGGGCAGGTCGGGGCGGTAGTCCCGCAGCGCATCGACGGCGGGGAGTTGACGAAGGCTCACCACGGCGGCGAACCCAACTAGCAGGGTGGAGGCTGCAGCCAGCGCCAGAGTGACGCTTGCCGCCTTTACAACGACTCTTTTCATGCGCGCATTCTACCTTGGGGCGAAGACCGGGAAGCCGGGCATGCCATCCGGGGCTTGCACCGCCGCCGGTTCCACGCCATTGGCCTGCGGCACYTCCGGTGCAACCGGCCGGGCACCGGGCCGGCTAACCTGCTGCGCGAATTCCGCCAGCGCGTGCCAGGTCTCGGGCTGCTCGATGATGGTGAAATGGTTGGTGCCCGGCATCATCTGCCGCGCTACCTGGCCGGGCCAGGCTGCGATCAGGCGCTCCGAGCATTCGTGGGGCACCACCTCGTCGACCTCGGCCAGCAGCACCTTGGTGCTTTGCACCACCTTCTTGCAGTGGGAGATCGAGTCGAAGTGATGGCGCATCAGTTGCCGCAGCGGCACCAGCGGGAAGCGCTTGCGCACGATCTCCAGCAAGGAGTCGTAAGGCGTGATCAGCTGCAGGCTCTCGAAATCCTGCAGGTCCGCCAGCTGGATGGCTACGCCGGTGCCGAGGCTGCGGCCGACCACATGCACGCGCGTGCCGGGGAACATGCGGCGCAGGTGCAGCAGGAACTGGCTGGCGTCCGCCACGGCGGCTGGCTCGGAGGGGTGGCCGTCCGAGTGGCCCAGGCCGCGGTAGTCCATGGTGGCAAAGCCCACGCCTGGCGGCAGCCAGGCCAGGTATTGCATGGTGTCCAATACATCCTCGCCGCGCCCGGGCAGGTAGAACAGCAGGTCGCGCGCGGTTTGTGCATTTCGCACGGTTTCCCCGGTTTCCGCGTCCAGGACGCCTTGGTCGCCGTAGACGTAGCCGCGCAGGAAACCGCCCGGCACTTCGTGCGAGTAGGCGGAAATGCCCTCGGGCAGGTCCCGCGGCGGGCGGCGGCGGGCGTCAAACAACAGCCTGTCCTGGTTCAGCGTCAGGTAGGTCCAGTAGCAGGTGAAGCCGCCTGCGGTCAGCAGGACGGCGGCGAGGGCCTTGCGTGAATGGGGG
>NZ_JBFTSF010000411.1:0-4451 GCF_056399905.1 Cupriavidus sp. 01L46 | reverse complement strand
CACCCACGTGGCGCAGGTGCACTGCGAAACCGGCGCCGGCGTGCTCAACCCCCTGCCCGAGATCGCCGCACTGTGCGCGCGGCTTGGCAAAGGCCTGATCGTCGATGCCATGAGCTCCTTCGGCGCGCTGGAGATCKACGCGCGCACCATGCCGTTCGACGCGCTGGTGGCCGCCACCGGCAAGTGCATCGAAGGCGTGCCAGGCATGGGCTTCGTGCTGGTGAAGAAGAGCGTGCTGGAAGCCAGCCAGGGCAACAGCCATTCGCTGGCGCTGGACCTGTACGACCAGTACACCTACATGCAGAAGACCACCCAGTGGCGCTTCACCCCGCCCACGCACGTGGTCGCCGCCTTCCGCGCCGCGCTCGACCAGTTCCTGGAAGAAGGCGGACAGCCGGTGCGCGGCGCGCGCTATCGCACCAACTACCAGACGCTGGTGCGCGGCATGGCCGAACTGGGTTTCCGCCCCTTCCTCGCGCCCGAGGTGCAGGCACCCATCATCGTCACCTTCCACGCGCCGGACGACGCCCGCTACGACTTCAAGACCTTCTACGCCAAGGTGCGCGAGCGTGGCTACATCCTCTATCCCGGCAAGCTGACGCAGGTGGAAACCTTCCGCGTGGGCTGCATTGGCGCGATCGATGCCAATGAGATGCGCAATGTGGTGGGMGCCATTGGCGAGACGCTTGCGGAAATGGGCATCGAGATGAAAGCGCCGCTGGCTAAGGCGGCTTGAGGTATTTGCGGACCCATCGCCCCGGCGAACGCACGCCCTCTCCCACAAGTGGATGAGGGGAGCCAGCCATCGGCAAGATCAACCAACTGTGGTAGCCGTGTTTCCCGCCCCAAGGCGGGAATCACCCCAGCGCGATGCGAAGCGAGCCGTCAAGGTTTACCTAGGCCGTATGGGGCGCCTCGGGATTCGGCGAAAAGCGCGGAAAAGAGGGACCCATGTCTGAGTATCGCCTTAAGGCGATGCGAGTTTGGGTCCCGGCCGCTCTTTTCGTCGAAGCCCGAGGGGGTGTCGCCCCATCCGGCGCGCCTTCTTTGCCTACTTTCTTGGCAAGACAAGAAAGTAGGTCGCCGCCCCGCAGGGGTGGTGAAACTGCAGTTGCAGTTGCAGTTGCAGTTGCAGTTGCAGTTGCAGTTGCAGTTGCAGTTGCAGTTGCAGTTGTCATTGAATTTAAGCAGTCGCAGTTGCTCTCAATCCCCCCCCAATGCCGGCGCTGCCGAAGGCCACCGGGGCAAAACCGGATCACGCCTTGATACGCCGCTAGTGACGAATGCCGTTCCGGAAGTACAATCGAATCGTCTCGTTTTCCGGAACGGAGTCCGAATTGAAATCGGCAACACTAGCGGCATCCAAAAAAGCGCCTTCCGAGGCCCCCAAGAACAAGCCCACAAAACCCGCGCGCGCGAAGGCGTCCCTGCGCCTGGAAGAACCGGCCGCCGCAGCGCCGGTCCCGAGCATGGCTGCCGACGCGGCAGCGGCGGACCGCGATACCCCCACGCTGCGCGCCTTCGCCCTGCTCGAATTCCTGGTTGCTGCCGACCGCCCCTTGTCGCTGGCGGAAATCATGCAGGGTTTCGAAGCGCCCAAGGCTTCGCTGCACCGCATGCTTGGCGCGCTGGAGGCCGGCGGGCTGGTGATCCGCGAGCCGGGCGCGCGCAATGCCTATGCCGTGGGACCGCGTCTGTCGCGCCTTGGCGTGGCCATCGTCACGCATTCAGGTACGCGGCAGTTGCGCCATGCCATCCTGGCGCGGCTGGTGGCGGACATCGGCGAGACGGTCAACCTGACCATGCTGCACGAAACCTCGGTGCTGTACCTGGACCGCATGGAAGCGCCGTGGCCGCTGCGGCTGGACCTGAAACCGGGCTCGCGCGTGCCGCTGCACTGCTCGGCCAGCGGCAAGCTGCTGCTATCGCTGCTGCCGCGCGAGCAGCGCGCCGCGCTGGTGCGGCAGCTGCCGCTGGAGCGCTTTACGCCCAACACGGTCACCAATGTGGAACTGCTCGAAGCCGAGCTGGACCGCAGCGCGCACAAGCAGCTTGGCGTGGACAACGAAGAGTTCGTGGCGGGGATCTCCTGCGTGGCCGTGCCGGTGCGCGACGAGCGCGGGCAGGTGGTGGCGGCGCTGGCCGTGCATGCGCCTACGGCGCGCTCGCCATTGTCGCGCTCGCTGGAGTTCGTGCCGCGCCTGCAGGAAACGGCGAGGGAGCTGGCCGCTACGTTCTGAGCGCCCGTTTGGCATCCGGCCTATACGCGTCGCCGCTATTCAGGCTGGATGCCCGCCGTCTTGATGATCGTGCCCCAGCGAGCGAGCTCGGCAAGCTGGAATTTAGCCAGCTCCTCCGGCGACGACACCTTAACCTCCATGCCGTTCTCCGCCACGAAATGGCGGATGGATTCAGTCGCCATGGCATTGCGCATCAGCGCGTTGAGCCGGTTGATGATCGGCGCCGGCGTGCCTGCCGGGGCGTACAGCCCGTTCCAGTAACCGGACTCATAGCCCTTCACGCCTTGCTCCGCGATGGTCGGCACGTTGGGCAGCAGCGGCGAGCGCTGCGGGCTGCTGACGCCGAGCGCGCGCAGCTTGCCGGCCTTGACCTGCGGCAGGCTGGTGGTCAGGTCGACGATCATCACGTCGGTCTGTCCGGCCACAAGGTCGATCACGGCGGCCGGATTGGCCTTGTAGGGCACGTACGTCAGTTTCGTCCCGGTCATGTGCTGGAATTGCTCGGTGGCAACCCGCGCCGAGGATGAGCCGGAGCCAAAGGTCAGCTTGCCCGGCTCCTTCTTGGCCAGTGCGATGAACTCGGGCACGTTCGTGGCCTTCACGTTGGGGTTCACCACCATCACCATGTAGCCCTGGACCACCTGGCCGATCGGCGCAAAGTCCTTGATGGGGTTGTAGGGCAGGTTCTTCACCAGGTGCGGATTGGCCGCCTGCGTGGTGTTGGTGGTCATGAACAGGGTGTAGCCATCGGGCGCCGAGCGCGCGACGAGTTGCGCCGCGATGCCGCCGAATGCGCCGGGGCGGCTGTCGACGATGACCGGCTGGCCCGTCTCCTTGGTGATCTGGGCACCCATTGCGCGGGCCAGGCCATCCGTGGTGCTGCCGGGGCTGGAGCCGATGACGATGGTGACCGGCTTGGTCGGATAGGACTGCGCGCCAGCCATGCCGGACGCCAGCACGGTCACGGCCATTGCCGCCAGATATTGGATCTGCATCTTGTCTCCTCTCATTCCGATTCTTAACTTCCGGGCGAAATAACGGGGCTGTCAGCGCTCAGGTCGTGAGGCTGAACGCCGGCCGTTGCCCGGCCAGCGCCTGGGCAATGCTTGCCAGGACCATCTCCCCCATGGCGGCCCGCGTCTGGTGCGTGGCGCTGGCGCGGTGCGCCTGCAGCGTGACGTTGTCCAGCGCGAACAGGGCTTGCGGCACGTTCGGCTCATCGACGAAGACATCCAGCCCGGCGCCGGCGATGCGCCCGGATGTCAGCGCCGCGACCAGGTCGTCTTCCTTGACCAGCCGGCCGCGCGCGATGTTGATCAGGTAGCCATCCTTGCCCAGCGCGTCGAGCACCTCGGCATTGACGATGCCCTCCGCCTTGTCCGCGGCGGCGGCAAGAATCAGCGCATCGCTCTGGCGGGCCAGTGCCACGAGGCCGGGCACGAAGGTGTGGGGGACGTCATCCATCGCCTTGAGGTCGGTGTAGGCAACGGGGCAGCCGAACGCCGTCATGCGCGCCGCGATGGCCCGGCCCACGCGGCCCATGCCGACGATGCCCACGCGCATGCCGCTGACGCGGCGGGCCAGCGGGATAGCACTTGGCTGCGGATGTCGGACCCAGTCGCCRGCGCGGATAAACCGGTCGCCCGGGCACATGCCACGACACGTGGCGATCAACAGGCCCACGGCGAGGTCCGCGACGTCCTCGGTCAGCGCCCCGAACGTCCCGGTCACCGGCAGGCCGCGCGCGCGGGCATATTCGAGGTCGACCGCATCGGTGCCGACGCCGTTGACCGCCACCACCTGAAGCGCGGGCAGTTGCACCATCATCGCCCTGGTAATGCCGGTGTGGCCGCCGGTGATGACCGCGCGGATCGTGGGCCCGTGCTCGCGCAGATAGGCATCCTTGTCGGTTTGCTCGAACAAGCGGTGCACGGTGTAGAGCGAATCCAGCTTGTCGTTGATGGCAGGGATGAGGATCGGGYTCAGCTGCAGGATGTTGGCTTTCATATGGTGAGTCCTATCTGGAAGGTGCGGATTCGCGTGATCTGTTTCGTCGCCAAACTCATACGTCATCCTATGACTTAGGCGACATCGAAACAAGCAGGAAATCCGATACACAGGGTTAACACTTTGCCAAATCTACGCAAAACCAGATAAAAACGAAAATCCCTCGCACTGACTCTCGGATCTCCTTATAATTTGTTGTACGAC
>NZ_JBFTSF010000410.1:0-4475 GCF_056399905.1 Cupriavidus sp. 01L46 | reverse complement strand
CTCTCGCAGCCAGCGCCTCCGCACGTCCGGGCACTGGCAAGACGCACAATAAGGAGGAGACAGATGAAACGATGGATGATGGCCGGCATGCTGCTGGCCTTGGTGCAAGGCACCGCAATGGCGGACAACTATCCGGCGCGCCCGGTGAAGCTGATTGTGGGCTACGCCCCGGGCGGCCCGGTCGATACCGCCGCGCGCATCTACGCCGACTACCTGGGCCGCACGCTCAAGCAGCCGGTGGTGGTGGACAACCGCGCCGGCGCCAGCGGCGCCATTGCCGCGGACCTGACGGCAAAGGCAACGCCGGACGGCTATACGCTGTACTTCGTGGCCAGCCCCACCATGACCATGACGCCGCTGATCCAGAAGTCGGTGAATTTCAATCCCACCAAGGATTTCACCTATGTCGGCCTGATCACCGACTACACCAACGTGCTGCTGATCAACAAGGATTTCCCCGCCAAGAACGTTACCGAGCTGGTCGAGTACGCGCGCAAGCATCCGGAAGGCGTCAGCTTCGGCTCGGCCGGCGTGGGCGCGTCCAACCATCTGTCCGCAGAGCTGCTCGCGCAGATGGGCGGGGTGAAGATGCTGCACGTGCCGTACAAGGGCAACTCGCCGGCGATGGCCGATGTGATCGGCGGCAAGGTGACTTTCATGTTCGACATCACCGGCACCGCCATCGGCCATATCCAGGGGGGCAAGGTGCGCGCGCTGGCCGTGACGTCGAAGACGCGCAACGCGGCGCTGCCGACCGTGCCGACCATGATCGAGTCTGGCATGAAGAACTATGACCTGACCGGCTGGTACGCGTTGATCGGCCCGCAGAAATTGCCCGCCGATGTGGTGGACAAGCTGGTCAAGGCGCAGAAATCGATCGGCGACGATCCAGCCTTCCAGCAGCGCATGACGCAGGGCGGCTATGACCTTGATATCACCGGGCCCAAGCCGCTGGCCGACCGCATCCAGCGCGAACTGAAGCTGTGGGGCGGGGTGGTGAAGACGGCGAATATCCAGGTGGATTGAGGCCGGATGGCTCCCCTCGCCAACTTGTGGCAGAGGGAGCGCGGCTTACGCGTTTGCGCGCAGCGCCGTTCAGGCGTCCGGTGCGCGCTTGCGCAGCAGGTAACGCTGCAAGCCGTCGAGCACCAGCACGCCGTGCTGGTTATGCACCGTCGAGCGCAAGCTCAGCACGCCGGTGGTACGGTTCGGCGCGAGCCCGCTGACTTCCAGCGCGCTGTACAGCGTATCGCCCACATAGACCGGATGCAGGAAACGGCTGCTCTGGTCGAGAAACCCCTTCAGCGATTCCTCCACCATATGCGGGAACAGGCCGGCGCCCGCCGCCGTCTGGATCAGCACCTGGTAGCCGTGCGCCAGCATGTGCGGCATGCCGTGGGCGCGGCAGTACTCTGCGTCGTAATGCACCGGGTGGTTGTCGCCGCTCGCCAGCTGGAAGGCGGCGAACAGCGCCTCGGTCATGGTGCGCGAGGGAAGCACAAAGCGTTCACCGGGCACAAAATCTTCGAAGTAACGCTGTTCGCACATGCGGTGGCCGCGCGGGTCGAAGCCAGTCGCTTCGGGGTTTGCTGTGGATGGCTTGATGGTCATCGGTCGGTGTCGGGGTTGGTGGCGCGAAGCAGCACGCCAGCAGAAAAAGCCGCGCCATGGCCTGGCGCAGCGCGGGTGCAGGTGCAGGTGCAGGTCAATCCGCCTTGATGCCCAGCCGCTCCACCAGCGCCTTTTCCTGCGCGATCTGCTGCAGGGCAAAGCGGGTGTAGCCTGCGCTGTCCAGGTACATCAGGTCCTGGTCCTGTTGCTTGAGCGCGGCCAGATGCTGAGGATCTTCCGCGGCGCGCCGCAGCGCGGCCTGCAGGATGTTGACCACCTTGGGGTCCATGCCCTTTGGCCCGGCCACGCCATAGGGCGAGTTCGAGACGATGTTGTAGCCGAGCTCGCGCAGCGTGGGCGCGTCGGGCCAGCGCGGGGAGCGCTGCGCCGTCCATAGATTCAGCCAGCGCAACTTGCCCGCATCGACCAGCGTGCCGGCGGCGCTGCCGGCGGCGCAGAGCTGCACATGGTTGCCCATCAGCGAGTTCAGGCAGTCGGCATCGCCCTTGAAGGGCACGTGGTTGACGGTGAGGTTCTCCTTGGTCACCAGCTCGATCATGGTGATGTGCGGCGAGCTGTACTGGCCCGGCGAGCCGTAGCTCACGGTGCCCGGCCTGGCGCGCGCATCGCGCAGGAAATCGCTCCAGTTCTTCCACGGGGAATTGGCCGGCACCACGACGCCGAAGGTGTAGCCGGTGATGCGCGACAGGTAGGTGAAATCCCGCGCCGGGTCAAAGGCGGTCTTCTGGATGAAAGGCTGACGGAACACGGTGACCGGCATCATCGACAGCGTGTAGCCGTCGGGTTTCGCTTGCCGCAGGGCAAGCGCGCCCATGGTGCCGGCCACGCCAGGCTTGTTGTCCACCACCACGGTCTGGCCGAGAGCCTTCTGCAAGGCCGCGGCAAACTGACGGACGACCACGTCGGTGGTGCCGCCCGGCGCATAGGGCACGATCAGCGTCACCGGGCGGGTGGGATAGGTGGGAGCAGGCTGCGCCTGGGTCAGCGTGGCGCAGCCTAGAACGATCGCGGCGCCAGCTATGCGCCATGGATTGCGGACTGCATGCATCGGAAGTCTCCTCTTGTTGTTGTTCCCTTCGATCCCGATGTTGTCGTTGTCGTTGTTGCTGTCCTTGCGGGGGTCAGTGCTCCACCACGGCCCATGCGTCCATCGCCTGGCCGCCGGCATCGTCGCCGGTCCACAAGGTGACCTTGCCTGGCGTGCTGGCATCGGCTGCGCCACCCACCGCCAGCGTGTCGTGATCGAACATCGGTGCCAGCCCGCGGAACCCGAAACGGCGCACCGTGGCGCCGGGCATCTCGCGCGCCAGCAGGTCCAGCGTGAGCATCGCCTGCAGCGGGCCGTGCACGACCAGGCCGGGGTAGCCTTCCACGTCGCGCACGTAGTCGTGGTCGTAGTGGATGCGGTGGCCATTGAAGGTGAGCGCGGAGAAGCGGAACAGCATCACCGGGTCGGCGCGCAGCTGGCGCTGCCATTGCGCCTGGTGCGCCAGGCGCGGGCGCGCGGGCAGTGGCTGCCCCGGCTCCGGCATGGCGCGATAGACCAGGTCATGGCGCTCGGTCAGCGCGACCTCGCCCTTGACGGTGAGCACATGCTCCACAGTGACAAACCATAGCTCTCCGCTGCGCCCGCTCTTGTGCTCGACATTGCGGATGGTGGAGGTGCGCGTCACCGTATCGCCCACGCGTAGCGGCTTGCGGAAATCCAGCTCGCCGCCGGCCCACATGCGGCGCGGCAGCGGCACCGGCGGCATGAAGCCGCCCAGCGCCGGGTGGCCGTCCTGGCCAAGCTCGCGCTGCGGGGCGCGCGGCAGGAAGTAGAGCCAGTGCCACAGCGGCGGCAGCGGGCCGCGCACCAGCGCGTCGCCGTCAAGGTCGAGCGTGGCCGCGAGGCCGATCACGGGTTCCGGGGAGAGGATCTCGGTGCGGCTTTCACTGCGGCCGATCCAGGTGCGCAGGGTTTCGAGTTGGGTCATGGCGGGGGATTGCGGATTCGGTGCCGGTTAGCCTGCCAGCGCGAGCATGCGCCGGGCCTGTTCGATGACGGGGCGGTCGACCATCTTGCCGTCGACCTGCACGGCGTGGCTGCCGCTGGCGGTGGCGTCCAGCACGCGCTGCGCCCAGTCCAGTTGCTCCGCCGTGGGCAGGAAGCCCGCGCGCACCGCGGCAAGCTGGGCCGGATGAATGCACAGCTTGGCGGCAAAGCCGAGGGCGCGCGCGTGCGCCACATCATCGGCCAGCACGGCCTCGTCCTTGAGTGCGGTGGTGACGCCATCCACGGGCGGCGGCAGGCCGGCCACGCGGGAAGCCAGCACAATGCGCGAGCGCGCCATCAGCAACGCCTCGCGGGTATGGGCGCAACCCAGGTCCACGGCGAAGTCCAGCGAGCCAAAGGCCAGCCGCGACACGCCTTGCGCGGTGGCGACCGCATCGATGCCGTGCAGGCCGCATGCGCTCTCGATGATCGCCACCAGGCGGCCCTGCGGGTTGACCTGCGCCAGCGCCTGGGCGATCTCGCCAAGCGCGGCCGGGTCTTCTGCCTTGGGCACCAGCAAGCCGGCCAGCGGTGCGCCGGACGGCAGGGCGCGCAGCCATGCCATATCGGCGGYAAAGGCGGGCGAGCTGGCGTCGTTGATGCGCACATAGGCCTGCGTCTGCGCACCGCGCCCCAGCAGCCACGCGGCAATGGCCGTGCGCGCGGCCGGCTTGGCGTCCGGATGCACGGCGTCCTCGAGATCGAGGATCAGCGCATCGGGCGCGGCGGCAGCGGCTTTGTCGAAGCGTTCGTGCCGGTCGCCCGGCACGAACAGATAGGTCATGGCGGTGGTGACGGCGGACATGAA
>NZ_JBFTSF010000409.1:0-4552 GCF_056399905.1 Cupriavidus sp. 01L46 | reverse complement strand
CCCACCATGTGCAGGGCACCGGCCACGATCAGGGTTGGTACGCGATCCGCGACCAGCGCCTGGATTTTCGGCATCCACTGCCGGTTGCGTGCATCGACCAGGACCGCCAGCGTGTCCGGCCATTGTGCGCGGCGCTGCGCTAGCAGCGCGCCGAACGGCCCGGCCTGCCCTTGCCGCCACCAGCGCACCATATCCGCCGGCTCCGCCGCGGCCAGTTCCGGCTGCTCGGCAAAAAATGCCAGCATCGATACCTGCTCGGCCAGCGGCACGCACTGCAACATCTGCAGCGCTTCGGTGCCATCCTCCAGCGCATCCGTTGCCCGCCCATCGACGGCGGCGCGCGCCCACAAGAACCGATCGACACCATGCTGCGCCAGGATGCCGTGCCTGGCGGCCACCGCGAACTGCAGATGCATCGCGGCGAACACGGGGCGCAGGCGCTCCAGTTCCGGGCCGGGCAGGCCGAAATCCAGCCAAAGCGCCCGCACCTGCGCAAGCGTGGCCGGCTGCAGATGGCGGCTAAGACCATCGCCTTGCGGGAAGTACGCCGGCGCGAAGTCCGGCGCCTGGTCCAGCGCCACCTCGAAGACCACCCGCGCCGAAGCGCGGTAGGCGCGCTCCGCGGCCGGCACCAGTGCCGGCAACGGCGCATCCAGCACGTGGATGGCCCCCAGCAGGTAGACCTCGGTATCCTTGATTTGCCAAAGCATGAAACGCTTACCTCGTCCTTTGTGGCCTGTTGCAGCCTGTTATGGCCTGTTCGCCGTCTGTGGGTACGGACATCATGCCGCTTGTCTTGCTGACGTCATGCACCGAATGCATTGCCAACAGAAAATTCTCTGATAAGCCGGGCCGGCTGCCGATTTGCTTGTGGACTGAGCCATGCCTCCCAACCATAATGTACCGGCCGGTAGCACTACGATGCTCGCAAGCTTCTGCGTGAACCGCTGTGCAGAACACGCACCGGGCCGTGCTGCCAAGATGCAGATTCACCAGCGCCTTTTAAAGATCATCTGGTCCCGCCCCGCGAGGACCAGGACACCAGGAGACACGCATGTCATTGTTCGACCTGACCGGCAAGGTTGCCGTCGTCACCGGCTCTTCACGCGGCATCGGCCGCGCCATCGCTGAGCAGATGGCGGTGCAGGGAGCCAAAGTGGTGATTTCCTCGCGCAAGGCCGAGGCCTGCCAGGAAGTCGTCGATGCCATCAATGCCAAGCATGGCGCCGGCACCGCGATTGCCGTGCCCGCAAATATCTCCTCCAAGGAAGACCTGCAGCGTCTGGTCGACCAGACCAACAGCACGTTCGGCAAGATCGACGTACTGGTTTGCAACGCGGCGTCCAACCCCTACTACGGCCCGATGAGCGGCGTGACCGACGAACAGTTCCGCAAGGTGCTGGACAACAACGTCATCTCCAATCACTGGCTGATCCAGATGGTGGCCCCGCAGATGCTTGAGCGCAAGGACGGTTCGATCATCATCGTGTCGTCCATCGGCGGCCTGCGCGGCTCGCCCACCATCGGCGTGTACAACGTGTCGAAGGCAGCCGACTTCCAGCTGGCGCGCAACCTTGCGGTGGAGTTCGGCCCGAGCAACGTGCGTGTGAACTGCATCGCCCCTGGCCTGATCCGCACCGATTTCGCCAAGGCGCTCTGGGAGGATCCGGAGCGCTACAAGCTGTCGACGCAAGGCGCACCGCTGCGCCGCATCGGCGAGCCGGTGGAGATTGCCGGCGCCGCGGTGTTCCTGGCCTCCTCGGCCAGTACCTTCATGACCGGTCAGGCCATGGTGGTGGACGGCGGCGTCACGATCTGAGCCGCTAAGCACCTGCTGTTCCCGTTCCGGGCTCGCTCCAGGGCCAGGGCGCAAAGCCCGATGCCCGAGGCCTGAGCCGGGCACTTCGTGCCCGCGTGCATTGCCGAGCGCATTTCCGGGCTGGCGCGGCACGCGGGCAAGCTTGCGCGCCGGCATGCCAGAGCGTTGCCCATCCTGCCATGCAGTCAGGGAGGCACCGATGTCGAACCACCCGCAATCCGCTACGACCTGGCCGGCAATCAGCCTGGCCGAGGCCCACGCCCGCCTTACCGCGCCCGGCGCCCCTTTCGAAACCGAAACGCGCGTGATCCGGGGCATTACCACCGTCGTCTGGAAGAACGCGCCACCCACGCTGCGCGAGCTGTTCCTGCAAGCCCGCACGTTGGGCGACAAAACCTTCGTCGTCTACGAAGACGAACGTGTCTCGTACGATGCGTTCGCCCGCGCCGCGCTCACCATCGCGCATGCGCTGATCCAAGATGGCGTGAAGAAGGGAGACCGCGTGGCGCTGGCCATGCGCAACCTGCCGGAATGGCCGGCCGTTTTCTACGGCGCCTTGCTGACAGGCGCCATCGTCACGCCGCTCAACGCCTGGTGGACCGGGGCGGAACTGGAGTACGGCCTGGCCGACTCCGGCAGCAAGATCGCCATCGTTGACGATGAACGCCTGGGCCGCATCATCGAGCACCTGCCAGGCTGCCCCGCGCTGGAAAAGATCTACGTCAGCCGCGCCGATGCGCCGGCTAGCGACGCGCGCGTCAGCCAGCTGGAGAGCCTGATCGGCACGCCGGATCAATGGGCATCGCTGCCCGAACTGCCGGTGCCCACTGTGGCCATCGACGCCGACGACGATGCCACCATCTTCTATACGTCTGGCACCACCGGCAAGCCCAAGGGCGCGCTCGGCACCCACCGCAACGCCACCAATGTGGCCGTGGCCGCCGCATTCAGCCCGATGCGCAATTGCCTGCGCCGCGGCGAGGCGATCCCCGCGCCCGATCCGGCCGCGCCGCAAAAGGGCATGCTGCTGTCGGTGCCGTTCTTTCACGTTACCGGTTGCATGGCGGTGCTCAACGGCGCGCTGGCCAGCGGCACCAAGATCGTGTTGATGCGCCGCTGGGATGCCGTGCGTGCCATGGGCCTGATCGAGCGCGAACGTTGCACGGCTGCCGGCGGCGTGCCCACCATCGCCTGGCAGATCATCGAGCACCCGGAGCGCGAGCGCTTCGACCTGTCGTCGCTGGAAAACGTCAACTACGGTGGCGCCCCCGCTTCGGCCGAGTTGGTACGCCGCATCAAGGAAGTGTTTCCGCATTCGGCCCCCGGCATTGGCTGGGGCATGACCGAGACGTCGGCCACCTTCACCAGCCACAGTGCAGAGGAGTATATCGAGCGCCCCGAGAGCGGCGGCCCGGCCTTGCCCATCGGTGAGATGAAGGTGGTGGACGGGCGCGGACACAGCTTGCCCACCGGCGAGACCGGCGAGCTCATGGTGCGCGGCGCCAACGTGGTGCGCGGCTACTGGAACAAGCCGGAAGCCACCGCGCAAACGTTCATCGACGGCTGGCTCAAGACCGGCGACATCGCGCGGCTGGATGAAGAAGGTTTTGTCTATATTGTCGACCGCATGAAAGACATGTTGATCCGCGGCGGCGAGAACATCTACAGCATCGAGGTGGAAAGCGCGCTGTACGATCACCCCGCGATCATGGACGCCGCACTGGTCGGCATCCCCCACCGCACGCTGGGCGAAGAGCCTGCGGCCGTGGTCAGCCTGAAGCCAGGCGCGCAAGCCACCGAGGCGGAACTGCAGGCGTTCGTGGGCGAGCGGCTGGCAGCCTTCAAGGTGCCGGTGCGGATCGTGTTCTGCCCCGACATGCTGCCGCGCAATGCCAACGGCAAGATCCTGAAGTCGACGCTGCGCAAGATGTTCGAAGCCTGAGCCCGCGCGCTGGACAAGGACAGGATCACCCAGGMGGCCGTGGACGGGAGCACGGCCGCTTGCCTACCGGTACCACGCCGGTCCGACGGCGGCTACGGAAACAACCAACAGATGCAAACGCAGATGCAAGCACACTCATTCGCCAGACATTTCCTGCCCGCCAGCAACCGGCTCGCGGGCTTGTCCGTGCTGGGCACTGCCTTGCTCCTCGCAGGCTGTGCCAGCCAGGGCCAGGGCAGCACCGCGGCGCCGGTGCCGGAGATACGGCCCGGCATTCTCGCCGGCTACCTGCCGGCGGACGCATGGCCCGATAGCCTCGCCCTGGTGCCACCGCCGCCCGCGCCCGGCTCCGCGGCGCAAGCCCTGGACGACGAGATCGCGCGCGGCAACCAGGCCCTGCGAAGCACGGCACGCTACCGCCAGGCGGCAGTCGACGCCAACCTGAAATTCCCGCAGGCCGCGGGGGTTTTTTCGTGCGCGCTGGATGTGCCGATATCGCAGGAGCAAACGCCGCGGCTCTACCTGCTGCTGCGCCGGACCCTGGCCGATGCGGGATTATCGACGTACGGCGTGAAAGACAAATACACGCGCGCCCGGCCGTTCATGGTCAACCAGCAGCCGAGTTGCACGCCCGCCGAGGAAGCCATGCTTTCCAAGGACGGCTCCTACCCTTCGGGGCATAACGCCATCGGCTGGGCGTGGGCGTTGATCCTGGCGGAAATCGCGCCGCAACAGTCCAATATGATCCTGGCGCGCGGGCTGGCCTATGGGCAAAGCCGGCTGGTCTGCAA
>NZ_JBFTSF010000408.1:0-4565 GCF_056399905.1 Cupriavidus sp. 01L46 | reverse complement strand
GCCTATGGTCGAGGGATGCCGGCTTGCTTGCCGCACGCCACCCCCGACCCGGAAGCCCACTGACAGGACCCACGATGCGCCTCGTGACCCTGCCGCCCCTTGCGCACTATTTCACCGCCGAGCACGAACAGTTCCGCAGCACGCTGCGCGACTTCGTCGCCCGCGAGATCACGCCGTATGTGAACGACTGGGACGAATCCGGAACCTTTCCCCGCTCGCTGTACCGCCGCGCCGCGCAAGTCGGCCTGCTCGGGCTCGGTTACCCGGAACACTTCGGCGGCACGCCCGGCGACATCTTCTATCACCTGATCCAGGCGGAAGAGTTTGCCCGCTGCGGCTCCGGCGGCGTCAACGCATCGCTGCACTCCCACTCCATCGGCGTGCCGCCCATCGTCGCGGCCGGCAGCCCGGCGCTGCAGGAACGCGTGCTGCCCGCGGTCATCGCTGGCGACAAGATCGCCGCCCTGGCCATTACCGAGCCCGGCGGCGGCTCCGACGTGGCCAGCCTGAAGACCACGGCCGTGCGCGACGGCGACCACTACATCGTCAACGGTGAGAAGACTTTCATCACCTCCGGCATGCGCGCCGACTTCATCACCACCGCGGTGCGCACCGATCCCGCCAACAAGGGCGCGGGCGGCATCTCCCTGCTGCTGATCGAAGGCAACCCGCCCGGCCTGACCCGCACCGAACTCAAGAAAATGGGCTGGCTCGCCTCCGACACCGCCCACCTGCACTTCGACAACTGCCGGATCCCGGCCGCCAACCTGATTGGCGAAGAGAACCGCGGCTTCCAGATCATCATGCGCAACTTCAACGCCGAGCGGCTGGGGATGAGCGCCAGCGCCTATGGCTATGCCGAAGCCTGCCTGCAGGAAGCACTCGACTGGGCGCGCCAGCGCAGCACCTTCGGCCACCCGCTGGTGAAGCGCCAGGTGATCCGCCACAAGCTGGTCGACATGGCCCTGCGCATCGAAGCCGCCCGCAACCTCGTCTACGACCTGGCTTATCGCGTGCAGCATCAGGCCGGAGACCCGGCGCAACTGGTGGCGCGCACCTGCATGGCCAAGATCCAGGCCACCCAGGCCATGCAGTTCTGCGCCGACCAGGCCGTGCAGATCCTGGGCGGCATGGGTTTCATGCGTGGCACCCTGAGCGAGCGGGTATACCGCGAGGTCAAGGTCATGATGATCGGCGGCGGGTCGGAGGAAATCATGAAAGACCTGGCCGCGCGGCAGTTGGGGTTTTGAGGGGGGGAGATGTCCGAACGGCTTAAACGGCCAGTTCGAGGATCGTGCACATGAGGGCATGCGTCCCGGGAAGCGCCTCAGCCTCCCCGCGACACGGATCGGCCCCGCCGCGCCGCTTTATAATCCGACCGGAGAACCCACCGCTGGCGCTGCCGGCGGGCGTGTCCTGGAACCGGCCGAATGCCTTCGTATCCCCTTGTCCTCTGTCTCACCTTTGCGGTCGTCGGAAGTCTAACGGTTGCCGTCGCAACCTGGACGCGGCGGGACGACCCCATCGTCAAGGCCTTCCTGGCGCTGGCCCTGGGGAGCGCGCTATGGAGCGGCGGCCGCCTGCTCGAGTTGAACTCCGCCGACCTGGCAACACGCATCCTGTGGGCCAAGGTGCAATATGTGGGCATTGTCGCCGTGCCCATCGGCTGGCTCTGCGCCATGATCCAGCTCAGCCGGCCAAGATTCGTCATTCCCTGGTCGCTGCTCTGTCTGCCCATCGTCATCAATATCGTGACGCTGGCCCTGGTCTTTACCAACGAACGGCACCACCTGATCTGGACATCGATCCAGCTGGTGCCGGGGGGCGCGCCGCCGGGCGCCGTCTTCGGCCATGGCCCGGGATACGCCGCGGCGGCCGCCTACACCTACCTGCTGTTGCTGATCAGCGTTTACTTCCTGCTGACGGCCCGGGTACCAAGCAGCAGCCTGACCCGCGGGGGAAGGGCGGTGCTTGTGGGCGGCCTGGCGTTGCCGCTGGTGGCCAATATCGCGTACTTGCGCGGATGGACGGGGCCGCTGGGCGGCGACCTGACCCCCGCCACCTTCGCGGTGACGGCGGTGCTGGTGTGGGTATGCGCGCTGCGCAGGCATCTGGATGACGTTGGCCACTACGCCAGGCTCAGGGTCTTCGATGCCTTGCAAGAGGGCTGCGTGATCGTAAATGCCAACGACATCATCGTCGACTTCAACCCCGCCGCGCGGCGCCTGCTGGTGGAGGTGGAGCGGGGCAGCACGTTTCCGCCGGCCTGGCGGGACGCGATTGCCGCCAGCMGCAGCGGCGCGCCCGGCAGCGGCGGCTCGCACCTGATTTCGGAGGCGCGCGTCGACTACGAGCTCACCGTGGATTCGGTGCGCAACCTGAACCGGCAGCCGGTCGGGATCATTGTGTTCCTGCGCGACGTCACGCGCTTTCGCTCGCGCGAGCACGCGTTGACGCTGGAAAACTCCAGCCTGGCGGTGCGGCTCGGCGAGACCGAGGAAAAGCTCTCACGCATCGAGGCGGACCTCTATCGCGATGCGCTCACCGGCGCGCGCAACCGGCGCTACTTCCAGCGCGAGGCCGCCGTCGCGATTGCCGACGCGTTTGAGCGAGGCATTCCCGTCGGCCTGCTGATCATCGACGTCGATTACTTCAAGCAGTACAACGATCGCCACGGCCATGTGCATGGCGACGAATGCCTGCGCCGCGTTGCCGCCGCCATCGGCGAAGCCATGCGCAACGGCCCCGGCGACTTCTGCGCCCGCGTTGGCGGCGAAGAGTTCGCCATCGTGCTGCCAACGATCACGCCAGCCAATACACGGGAAGTCGGCCTGCGCCTGCTCAATGCCGTGCGCTCGCTGGCGCTGCCGCACGGCGGCTGGCCAGAGCATCCGTGCGTCACCATCAGCGTCGGCGCGGTTTGCGAAATCCCGGCGTCGCCAGCGCTGGAGTTCCTGCTCGAAAAAGCCGACGCAGCCATGTACGAGGCCAAGCGCAACGGCCGCGACCGCTTCATGATGCACAAGCCGGTGGCGTCGCCTGTGTACCCGGGCTGAACGTCTTTCATGGATTGGCCTGACCGGCCATCATCTCGGGAGTAGCCCGCGGCCGCTTGTCGTGACGGTGGTCTCGGGATGCCGGTAGCGGCCATGCCGGCCCCAAGCACGCCCCACGCACGCCCGCCGAGGCCTGATCTCAATTCCACTGCATGGAAATGCAGGGCTGTATTCGATCGTATTTGCGCTTAATCTGGGTTCATCGATAAACGACGGACAGGGCAAAGACATGGCGACTGTCCCGTCAAGAAACCCAGACGGAGACGCAAGTGCCTAATTCATTTCCCCTCTTCAAGCGGGCGCTGGCCACGTTGGCCATTCCGCTCGCCGCCATGGGCGCGCTGGCGCCAGCGGCCAACGCCGCAGCCTTCCCGGAAAAACCCATTCGCCTCGTCGTGCCCTTCGCCCCGGGTGGTGGGACCGACCTGATCGCCAGGACCATGGGCGTGACGATGTCGCAGGATCTCGGCCAGCCCGTGATCATCGACAACAAGCCGGGCGGCGGTACCATCATCGGCTCCGACACGGTGGCCAAGAGCGCACCGGATGGCTACACCTTGGTGATGGCCACGTTTGCGCACGCGGTCAACCCGAGCATCCACGCCAAGCTGCCCTACGCCACCGACAAGGCATTTGCGCCGGTGATGCTGGTAGGCCAGTCGCCCAACGTGCTGGTGGTTCGCCCGGACAGCCCCTACAAGACGGTGCAGGACCTGATCGCTGCCGCCAAGGCCAAGCCAGGAAAGATCTCGTTTGCATCTCAGGGCCCAGGCACTTCCGCGCACCTCGCGGGTGAACTGTTCAAGTCACTGGCCAAAGTCGACCTCAATCACATTCCCTACCGAGGCGCCGGCCCGGCCATCACCGACTTGCTGGGCGGCCAGGTGGATGTGATGTTCGCCACGGCCTCCGCAGTCGGGTCGTTGCTTGAGAACGGCAAGCTGCGGGCGATCGCGGTGACCACGGCCAAGCGCTCGACAAGCCCGGTCCTGGCGAAGGTGCCCACCATCGCGGAAAGCGGCGTGCCCGGCTACGTGGCCGAAAGCTGGTACGGGCTCTTCGTGCCGGCAGGCACGCCCGCCCCGGTGATTGCCCGCCTGAACGCCGCCGCCAGGAAAGCGGTGCAGACCGAGGCGTTCCGCAAGCGCGCCGAAACCGAGGGCCTGGAAGTCAGCGCGGGAACGCCCGAGGAATTCGGCCGCTATGTGCGCGCCGAGGAGGTTCGCTGGAGCCAGGTGGTCAAGCAAGCCAAGATCACCGCAGAGTAGTCGAGCAGCCCTCGATTGCGCATCGGCACGCAAAACACACGAAGCACGAATCAAAGCACAAAACACGAGATAGAGAGACCCACCATGAACGCCACTTCACTGATCACACTCGACATTGACGCCGGGATCGCCACCCTGACGCTGAACCGCCCTGAAAAGCGCAACGCCATGACCGACGACATGCGTACCGAGTTGATCGCCGCCCTGGAGCACGTCACCCAGGACAAGACCATTCGGGCGC
>NZ_JBFTSF010000407.1:0-4602 GCF_056399905.1 Cupriavidus sp. 01L46 | reverse complement strand
CCACGGCCACGTACATGAGCGAGATTGCGCTCAAGGGGCGGCGCGGGTTCTTCTCGTCGTTCCAGTACGTCACGCTGATCGGTGGCCAGTTGCTGGCCGTGCTGGTGGTGGTGGTGCTTCAGCAACTGCTGGATGAGGCGCAGCTGCGGAGCTGGGGCTGGCGCGTTCCGTTTGTGATCGGCGCGCTCACCGCCGTGGTGGCACTGGCATTGCGCCGCACGCTGCGCGAAACGTCATCCGCTGCCACGCGCGGCAACAAGGAGGCAGGCAGCCTCGCCGCGCTGTTCCGGCATCACAAGGCGGCGTTCCTCACCGTCCTGGGCTATACCGCCGGCGGCTCGCTGATCTTCTACACGTTCACCACGTATATGCAGAAGTACCTGGTCAACTCCGCCGGCATGTCCATCAAGACGGCAAGCACGGTGATGACCGGCTGCCTCTTTGTCTATATGTGCATGCAGCCGTTGTTTGGCGCATTGTCTGACCGCATTGGCCGGCGCAGCAACATGCTTGCCTTTGGCGCGCTGGGGACCGCCGCCACCGTGCCGCTCCTGAGCGCCCTGCAGATCGTCTCCAGCCCGCTCGCGGCCTTCGTGCTGATCTCAATTGCGCTGGCAATCGTGAGTCTCTATACATCGATCAGCGGCATCGTGAAGGCGGAGATGTTTCCCCCGGAAGTACGCGCGTTGGGCGTGGGGCTTGCGTACGCAATCTCCAATGCGATCTTTGGCGGCTCGGCCGAGTACGTGGCGCTGGCGCTGAAGTCCGCCGGCCACCAGTCAGCGTTCTACTGGTATGTGACGGCGATGATGGCGCTGGCGTTCGGGGTCAGCCTGCGCCTGCCGCGCCAGGCCAGGCACCTGCGCCACGAGTATTGAAGCGCCGAGGCCGGACACCGGGCTACTGTCAGGCGGCGCGATCCCAGGCCTGCAGCTGTTCGGCTGTGGCACCGGCGCCGCCGCAGACGATGACCAGCACGTCGCTCGCCGCCGTCACCGCGGCGGGATTGCGCTCCAGCGCGGCCAGCGCCGCACCGCACGCCGGCTCCACCACGATCCGGTGCTCGGCCAGAAAGCGCAGGCACGCGCCGACCGCCTCCTTGTCCGTGACCACCTCGCTGACGATCGGATGCAGCTTTGACCACTCGAGCGCCTTGGCGCAAGGGCTCTTGGCACCCAGCGAGGTCGCGATGCTGGTGATGGCGGGCAGCTCGACCTGCGCGCCGGCCGCCAGCGAGGCGGCGTAGGAATCCGCGCCAGCGGTCTCGGCCGCGATGACGGGCACATCGTGCCAGCCATTGCGTTCCAGCCCGGCCAGCACGCCGCACAGCAAGCCGCCACCGCCTACCGATAGCAGCACCGCGCCCGGCTTGACGCCGGCGGCAGCCACCTCGTCGATCATCGTCGCATGGCCTTCCCACAGCAGGGGATCGTCAAAGGGGTGGATAAACGCATACTCCGGGCGCATCAGCGAGAGCGCGTGATCGTTGGCCTCGCTCMATGCAAGTCCGTGCACCACCAGTTCGGCGCCTTCCGCCGCGATACGCTCTCGCGCCGCGGCCGAGGTGGTCTCGGGCACGACGACGGTCACCGGCACGCCAAGCAGCCGCCCACTGTAGGCGACGGCAATGCCGGCATTACCGCCCGAGGAGCACACGAAGCGTTTTGCGCCCCACTCCTTGTAGGTCTGGCATGCATGGCCGATGCCGCGCGCCTTGAACGAGCCCGGGGGCTGYAGCGCCTCCATCTTGAACCACACCGAACGCCCCAGCCGTGCCGAGTAGGACGTGGATCGCAGCAGCGGGGTGACGATGTGCAGGCTCACGGGCGGGGCGTTGTCAGCATGGGGCATGGTGGCGCTTCTTGGTTCTGGCATGAAGAACCTGGAATGGTAGAAGCCTGCCGCCTATGCGGTCAAATGCCTATCAATCCCGAAAGCTATACTTACAAGGCATAGCAACAT
Organism: Cupriavidus sp. 01L46; assembly: GCF_056399905.1. Taxonomy (NCBI): domain Bacteria; kingdom Pseudomonadati; phylum Pseudomonadota; class Betaproteobacteria; order Burkholderiales; family Burkholderiaceae; genus Cupriavidus; species Cupriavidus sp. 01L46. The sequence goes on along the minus strand of NZ_JBFTSF010000407.1, from coordinate 2,640 downwards.
TCAGAGGGCAACCGGCAGAGCATGCGAAACATCGAAACGCGGCACTTGCGCTACTTCATCGCTGTCGCGGAAGAAGGCAGCATCATTGCGGCATCGCGGGCGCTGAACATCACGCAGCCGGCCTTGTCGCGGCAGATCCAGGATCTGGAGGGGGTGATCGGCGCCCCGTTGTTCGAGCGGCATGCCAAGGGCGTGCAACTCACCGATGCCGGCACCAGCTTCCTGCACGATGCGAAGCAGTCGCTACTGCAGCTGGAACAGGYACGCGACCGGGCCCATCGCATAGCACAAGGCCAGACCGGCTCCTTTGCGCTCGGCATCATGCCCAGCTACCTGGCCTCGCCGGTGACGCTGGCGATTCTTGCGCACTTCCGCGAGCACAATCCGGCGATCCTGCTCTCCATCGAGCCGCTGTTGTCATTGCAGCAGGCACAGGCGATCCGCGGCGAAGAACTGGACGGCGGCATCATGGCCTGGCGCACGCCGGACGATGCCAGCCTGAGCGGCATCGCCCTGTACCGCGAGCGCTTTGTGCTGGCGGTGCCGGCGCAGCATGTCGCACCGGCGAAGCGCGCGCGGCGGTTGGCCGACATCGCCGGCGAGCGCTTTGTGTGGTTCAACCGCGAGAAGTCGAGCGCGCAGCACAGCCTGCTGATTGCGGCGTGCGCCAAGGCCGGGTTCACGCCGCATATCGTCCAGATCGGCACCGACACGCCAACCATCCTGGGGCTGGTCGCCGCCGGCATGGGCTGCGCGCTGGTGCCCGCCAGCTCACAGCTGCACGCGCCACCCACCATCGCGTTCATCGCGCTGGCCGACTTGACCGATGGAGTCAATATCGAGTTTGTATATTCGGCGACGCACCGCTCGCCGCGCGTGCAGCGCTTTATCGAATCGGTCCGGCACGTCACCGGCACCAAGGCAAAGCAGGCACGCGGCAAGCCATAGGGCCGCGGCCACTCAGTGTGCCTCGCTGATCCTGCGCTCTGCCTGCCCCGGAGGAATACAGATCGTCAAAACCATCAGCTTTTGGCGTCGTTGCGCGAGAAAATCCTGAAATCATGGGCCTTTCGGCATGCGAGACGGTTTGTCAGCCATCACGGTAGTGGTCGCTACTACGCGTTCTCTTCGAACTCGCACATCTTCGCCGACGCGACATCCAGGTGTCCGGCACCACCTGCAGCGCGTCGCACATGGCCTGCAAGATTTGCGCGCCCCCAAGGAAGAATCAGAAATCAGAATTGTCAGGGCTTCTTGGCGCAAGTGGCTTGGCTCACCGCACAATCTGTTTCAGTMCTGTAACAGCTTGGTGCGGTAACTGACGAAGTAGGCACGCCGCAAACGCTGCCGCCCCTTCAAGTGGCAGCGGCCTGCTGGTTTGACCTGTCTCCGGCGGGGCGGCTGCTGCAAAAAAATCCCCCGAGGCTGTTCCTCGGGGGAGGTGCTTGGTTTGTGGCTGTGGACGCTGAGCGCCGACCACGTATTCAATTGCCGACCATTCTGTCGTTCCTTACAGGCTGCCCTCAACCAGTCCATCGCGGTTGGTGATTCTCGCACCATCGGTGAACGTGTCTCGTCTATCTGTAACTCTCGCTCCATCCGAATAGACGTCAAACTTTGTGCTCCTTCCCCCATCTGAATATGGGTMGCGCGGCCCCATCGCGCTAGCGCCGTCGGTGTATACATCTCGCGCCCCGTTACCGGCATAGGCTACTCCGGCGCCAAGCGCCGCACCCGCCGCAGCGAGCAGTAAGATTGTCTTTACCATTTTCTTCAACTCCTTTTCAGGTGGTTGCAAAAACACCGAAACGAATACTCTTCGCTTCAGCGCCGCAGTTTTGTACGCCTCCAATGTATGTCCTGCCGGTATGCTTATGAATAAGGTCCTTTTCCGAAAAGAGGCTAGGGGATTGCCCTATTGGATGGCAGGGATTGGGCACGGCTGCCAAGGTTGGCGATGTCACGCAAGCGCGTGCATTGCGGCACGGCGAGGAGAGCGACCTGTTCGCYCACGCGCAACTGCATACGCTATCTGGCCTGAGCAATCTGCGGATGATGCGTCATCGGCCGCAGCCAGGTGCCAAGGACCGACTGCGTCCGGATTCTGGCCGAAGACTCGAAACCCGGCCCGACAAGGTCGCATTCGACGGAACCTGGCGTTCAACCCGGGCGGTATAGCTCATCGAATCCGTCGGCCACCCTTACCGCACAGAGGAGTTCTGACGTAGATTCATAGTAATCCCGCGGCACCATGGATTCGCAGCACTCGCCTGGCACCGGCTCGGTGCAAGCTCGTGATTTGCCACAGGTGCATCGGATACCAACGTCCGCAAGCGTACTGTCATTGCGGCTAACGAGAGGATGACTGGATGTGGCAGGGGCTGTCCCCAGAATTTGAAGCGAACCATGTTCATCATTCAGCGCAACTCGAAGCTTAGCCTCTTCGTTCACACCGGATCTGTCGCATTGGCGTACTACGCAGGTGCAAAGCTGGGACTTACCTATGCGGTGGTGGGCGGTGCAGTGTCTCTGGTATGGCCTTCCAGCGGCATCGCCCTCGTTGCGCTGCTCGTTATGGGCTTCGCAGTTGCCCCTGGAATTGCCATTGGCTCCGTCTTGGCCAACATGTCGGTGGGCGTG
>NZ_JBFTSF010000406.1:0-4602 GCF_056399905.1 Cupriavidus sp. 01L46 | reverse complement strand
ACCTTGTTCATCTTGCGCAGGATCACGAACTCGTCGCGGTTGCTGCCGACGGTGCCGTAGTAGTTGAAACCGTAGGCCAGCTGCGCATAGCCGCCGATCATGTGGGTGGGCTTGGTGACCGTGCGGGTCACCGAGTTATGGATGCCACCGCGCATGCCGCTGGTTTCGGCGCCGGGCACGTTCACGATCTTCTCCTGGGCGTGGTACATCAGGCACATCCCCTTGGGGACCCGCTGGGACACCACCACCCGCGCGGTCAGCGTGCCATTGACGTTGAAGACTTCCACCCAGTCGTTGTCGCGGATGCCGCTGGCCTTGGCCTCGGTCTCGGAGATCCAGACATGCGGCCCGCCGCGCGACAGCGTGAGCATGCGCAGGTTGTCCGAGTAGGTGGAGTGGATGCCCCACTTCTGGTGCGGCGTGATCCAGTTCAGCACCAGCTCGGTATTGCCGTTGGGCCTGGCGCCAAGCATCGGTGCGACGGTCTTGGTGTCGATGGCGGGCTTGTAGACACAGTTGCCCTCGCCAAAGTCCAGCATCCAGCGATGGTCCTGGTAGAACTGCTGGCGGCCGGTCAGGGTGCGCCAGGGAATCAGCTCGTGCACATTGGTGTAGCCCGCGTTGTAGCTGACTTMCTCGGATTCGAGCCCGGACCAGGTCGGCGCGGAGATGATCTTGCGCGGCTGCACCTGGACGTCGCGAAAGCGGATCTTGTCGTGCTCGCGCCCGGCGGCCAGGTGGGCGTGATCCCGCCCGGTGATGGCCGACAGCGCCTCCCACGCCTTCACCGCGACGTGSCCGTTGGTYTCSGGYGCGAAGGTCAGGATCATCTCGGCGGCGTCGATGGCSGTMTCCAGCCGCGGCCGGCCCTGGCTCACGCCGGGTTCGTCGACCGTCTTGCTGAGCGCGCCGATCTCCTTGACTTCGTGGCGGGTATCCCAGTTGATGCCCTTGCCGCCGTTGCCGTGCTTGTCGAGCAGCGGCCCGATCGAGGTGAACTTCTTGTAGATGTCGGCATAGTTGCGCTCCACCACGGTCATCGATGGTGCGGTCTTGCCGGGAATCAGCTCACATTCGCCGCGCTTCCAGTCCTTCGGCTCGAACGGCTGGGCCAGCTCGCCCGGGGTGTCATGCAGCAAGGGGCTGCAGACCAGGTCCTTGCGGGTGCCCAGGTGGGCGCCGCCGATCTCGCTGAACTTCTTGGCGATCGCCTTGTAGATTTCCCAGTCCGTGCGGCTCTCCCACAGCGGCTGCACCGCCTCCGACAAGGGGTGGATGAAGGGATGCATGTCGGAGGTGTTGAGGTCGTCCTTCTCGTACCAGGTCGCGGTCGGCAGCACGATATCGCCGTACAGGCAGGTGGTGCTCATGCGGAAATCRAGCACGGTCAGCAGGTCGAGCTTGCCTTCGGCGGCGGGGCGGACCTTCACTTCGCTTGGCGTGATGGCGTCGGCCTCGTCGCCGAACACGGCGTTCTGGGTGCCGAGCAGGTACTTGAGGAAGTACTCGTGTCCCTTGCCCGAGCTGCCGAGGATATTCGAGCGCCAGACGAACATGTTGCGCGGGAAGTTCTCCGGGTTGTCGGGGTCGTCGCAGGCGAACTGCAGGCCGCCGGACTTCAGTTGTTCGACCGTATAGGCGACCGGGTCCTGGCCAGCCGCCGCGGCGGCATCGGCGACATCGAGCGGGTTGCTGCTCAGCTGCGGCGCCGAGGGCAGCCAGCCCATGCGCTCGGAACGGGCGTTCAGGTCGAGCAGCGAGAGGTTCTCGTACTTGGCCTTGTCGGCGGTCGGGGACAGGATCTCGTCCACGGCGAGCTTCTCGTGGCGCCACTGGCTGGTGTGGCTGTAGAAGAACGAGGTGCCGTTCATCTGGCGCGGCGGGCGTGCCCAGTCCAGGCCAAAGGCCAGCGGTGCCCAGCCGAATTGCGGGCGCAGCTTCTCCTGGCCCACGTAATGCGCCCAGCCGCCGCCGCTCTTGCCCACGCAGCCGCACATCATCAGCAGGTTGATGATGCCGCGGTAGATCATGTCGTTGTGGTACCAGTGGTTGAGCCCGGCACCGACGATCACCATGCTCTTGCCCTGGGTGCGATCGGCGTTGTCGGCGAACTCGCGTGCCACCTGTATCACCAGGTGGCGCGGTACCGTGGTGTGCTTCTCCTGCCAGGCCGGCGTGTAGGGCACGTCGTCGTCGAAGGACGTGGCCACGTTGTCGCCGCCCAGGCCCTGGTCCACGCCGTAGTTGGCCATCTGCAGGTCATAAACCGTGGCCACCAGCGCGCTGCCGCCGTCCGCCAGCGTAATGCGCCTGGCCGGGACGCGGCGCTTGAGCAAGGCATCGTGCTCCGCGCCGAAATACGGGAAGCCGACTTCGGCTACTTCGTGCTCGGCCGCCATCAGCGAGAGCAGGGGGTCAAGCGCGCGTCCGCTGCCCCCGTCCTTCATTTCCAGGTTCCAGCGGCCTACCTTCTCGCCGTCGTTGTGGGCGGCCTCGCCCCAGCGAAAGCCGATGGTGCCGTTGGGGGCCGCGAAGTCGCCGCTGGCGCTATCGATGACCAGGGTCTTCCATTCCGGGTTGTTGGCTTCGCCGCGGGCGCYGGCCAGGTGGGAGGCGCGCAGGAAATGATCGGGGACCAGCGTGCCGCCGTTGTCGCGCAGCAGCACCAGCATGGGCATGTCGGTGTACTGCCTGATGTAGTCGCGGAAATAGGCGGAGCGTGCGTTCAGGTGGAATTCCTTCAACACCACATGGCCCATGGCCATGGCCAGGGCGGCGTCGGTGCCTTGGGTGGGTGTCAGCCAGATATCGCCGAACTTGACCATCTCGCCGAAGTCGGACGACACGGCCACGGTCTTGGTGCCCTTGTAGCGGACTTCGGTATAGAAGTGGGCGTCCGGGGTGCGCGTCTGCGGCACGTTGGAGCCCCACACCATCAGGTAGGTGGAGTTGTACCAGTCGGCCGATTCCGGCACGTCGGTCTGCTCGCCCCAGACTTGCGGGCTGGCCGGCGGCAGGTCGCAGTACCAGTCATAGAAGGACAGGCAGACCCCGCCCAGCAGGCTCAGGTAGCGCGCCCCGGCGGCGTAGGACACCATCGACATGGCCGGAATCGGCGAGAACCCGACCACGCGGTCCGGGCCGAAGCGCTTGATGGTAAAGGCATTGGCCGCCGCGATCATCTCCGTGGCAGTGTCCCAGTCGGCCCGCACGAATCCGCCCAGGCCGCGCACGCTCTTGTAGCGCTTGGCCTTGACGGGATCCTGGCTGATCGAGGCCCAGGCGGCCACGGGGTCCATGGTCTTGCGGGCTTCGCGCCACATCTCCATCAGGCGGCCGCGGATCATCGGGTACTTCACGCGTTGCGCCGAATAGACGTACCAGCTGTACGAGGCGCCGCGCGGGCAGCCGCGCGGCTCGTGGTTGGGCAGGTCGGGCCGGGTGCGCGGATAGTCGGTCTGCTGCGTCTCCCAGGTGATCAGTCCGTTCTTGACGTAGACCTTCCAGGAGCACGAACCCGTGCAGTTCACGCCGTGGGTGGAACGCACGATCTTGTCGTGCTGCCAGCGGCTGCGGTATCCGTTCTCCCACCGGCGGTCCTCGTCCACCACGGCGCCGTGTCCACCCGCGAAGGTGGACTTGACGCGCGACATGAATTTCAGTCGATCCAGAAAATGGCTCATTGTTGTTCTCCGCGAGTGCTTTTGCTGACCGTTGGGCAATCGGTCCAGGGATGTTCCAAGCTTATGGGCAGGGCCCGGCCGTGCCCATTCGCTGGTGGAGGAGTAGGGTGCGATGCGCTCGGGCTAGTCCGGCCGTGGCCGCCTAGTTCGAAAGAACTAGGCCGGCCGGCGCCGTTCAGCAAGGCATGGGCGCGTTCTTGCGCGCGTAGTACCACCAGGTCACCAGCACGCAGCTCACGTAGAAGACGACAAAGCAGTACAGCGCCGCGTCCGCCGAGCCGGTCAACTCCAGCGAGGTGCCGAAGCTCTTGGGAATGAAAAAGCCGCCGTAGGCGCCGATGGCGCCGGAAAAACCCAGCACCGCGGCCGATTCCTTGCCGGCGTCCAGCAGCGCCTGCTTTTGCGCCGCGGCGTCCTTGCCGCGCGCGGCGCGCTGGCGCTCGGTCAGGAAGATCACCGGGATCATGCGGAAGGTCGAGCCATTGCCGATGCCGGTCAGCGCGAACAGCACCACGAACGCGGCCAGGAAGCCCTGGAAGCTGCCGCCGGCGCCGTCATGCGGCAGCGTGGCCAGCACGCCGAACACGGCGGCAATCATCGCCACGAAGCTCCACAGCGTGACCCGTGCTCCGCCCAGCTTGTCCGACACCCACCCACCCACCGGCCGCATCAGCGCGCCCACCAGTGGCCCGAGGAAGGCGTAGGCGGTAGGGTTGACGCCGGGAAACTGCGACTTGGTGAGCAGCGCGAACCCGGCCGAGAAGCCGATAAACGAGCCGAAGGTGCCCACGTACAGCCAGCACATCAGCCAGTTGTGCTTGCGCTTGAAGATCACCGCCTGGTCGGCGAACGAGGCGCGCGCATCGGCAATGTCGTTCATGCCGAACCACGCGGCGAGGGTGGCGGCCAGGATGAACGG
>NZ_JBFTSF010000405.1:0-4608 GCF_056399905.1 Cupriavidus sp. 01L46 | reverse complement strand
GCTGAAGTACTCGCCGCACACACGGTATGCTTTCCGCCCGAGCAGGTGAGCACTGCTTGATTTCACAATCCGGAAACTACGCGCCCCGGAATCGAGTTTTTCGGCTGTTGGGCGCCCATTTCCAGCTTTCTTTGCCCGCTTACTGCAACTGCGGACGGATTTGTCCCAGCGAACGCATGCGCACGAGGTTGTAGGCGGCCATGCTCAGCACGAACATCTGGTCGACCCGCTTCAGTCCACGCACCATCACCTGGCGCATGCGCCCGACCGTCTTGACCCAGCCGAAGCCTTGCTCGATCAGCTTGCGCTTTTGCTGCGAGATCGCATATCCCTCGCTGCGGGCAATGGCATCAGGAACCGCCGAGCGCCGACCCGAGGTGTTTTGCGCGACATGCGGCGTCACTTTCATCTCCAGGCACGCCTCAATAAACTCCTGTGCGTCGTAGCCCTTGTCTGCACCCACTGTGATCTCGGTGTCCGGTTGTCCACCACCTGTCGGGCATCGTTAAGCATGACCTTGGCAGCCTCGCGCTCGGCGTGTCCGTCAGCGGTGCTCACCAGGGCGCTGACCACCAGGCCGTGGCGGTTATCACTCAATGTATGCCCCATGTAGCGCAGTTCGCTGCCAGTCTTGCCTTTGCGATAGAGCTTCGCATCGGGGTCGGTCTTGGACTGATGGGTGTCGTTGCTGCGCTTGTCCCCCCTGAAGTCGCCGCTATCGTCGTCGCGGTCGCTGCCATCCTTGCGAACGAAGCTCTTGTGGCCAGCCCACGCCTGAATCAGCGTGCCGTCCACGCTGAAGTGCTCGCCCGACAACCAGTTCTTCTTCTGCGCAAGGGCCAGCACCTCGTTGAAAAATCCAATCACCGCATCATGCTGGATCAGGCGCGCCCGGTTCTTGGTGAACACCGTGGGCACCCAGACTGCGTCGTCCATCGACAACCCGATGAACCAGCGAAACAGTAGGTTGTACTGGGTCTGCTCCATCAGTTGGCGCTCGGACCGGATGCTGTAGAGCACCTGCAGCAACATCGCTCTGAGCAGCTTCTCCGGCGCGATGCTCGGGCGACCGCCCTTGATGTCGGCCTCATACATCCCTGCGAACAGCCGATCCATCTTTGCCACGGCCTGATTTACCATGGTGCGGATCGGGCGCAGCGGGTGGGACTTGGGAACGAAATCATCCAGCCGTCGCATGGTGAACAGGCTTTCGGTAAAGGTGTCTGCGCCGCGCATGCGATGTGGGAGAGTGATTCTTGTCGGGTTCTCAGATCAACGTTTCGATATGTCATGTCCATACGCTGACTTGTGGTCGAGGTACTTCAGCAGCCTGTTAGGGCGCACGCAGCTCGTGATAAGCGCGTGTTCCAGTCCTCGACGGAACTGGAACGCGCGCGCGCAGGTCGCAGTGGCGCAGGAGCGGGCCAGCGAGGGTCGCGCGCTGGGCGAGGTCGACCACGAACACACGCTGCGCCAGAAGGCCGAGCAGGCGCGGCGCTAGACGCCGCCGAGGCCGAAGCCGAGGAACAGGCGCGGCTACAGGCGGAGGCAGGGCAGGCGTTCGAGCGAGTGCAGGCGGCAGAAGAAGGGTTGCGGGCGGAACTGGAAGCGGCCGTACGGCGGGCCGCGAAAGCCTCCACGACGTGCCGCCCGGTAGGTGCCAAGCGCCGGATGCCGGTGACGCGCACCAAGTTCAAGCCCGGGCCGACCTAAGAGAGGACGGCGGGGGTGTCGGCTGATTTATCCACCGCACGCGGGGACAAGCCTGTGGACAAGCCGCGCGGGGGCAGGTAGCAGGCGGCCTCTGCGGATTTGATTAAGGCTTAAGCAAAGAGGGCGAGCCACGCACTCCCGCCGGCGCGGTTTGCCATAACAGCCGCCCCCGGACAACCTTGAAGCCCAATGTTTTTCCAAGACGACTCGACGCGGCATCGGGCGTCGCCCCCAATCCATTCACCTACGCCATATCGATCGATATCGAGCGCGCGCAAGCGATAGCCTGGTCCGCATCCAGATAGCCCAGCACGGTCTGACCCTGACCGACCCGCAAGCCGCCGGCTGCGTTGCCGAGCCACCGCCACCGCCCTGCGCGGCACGCTAGCGCAACGTGCAGGGGCAGGGCTGGGACGGTCGCTGCGCCATGCCGGCGTGGCTGCAGTGGGCTGTCAACGCCGGGCAGACGGTGGAGCATTTCCGCGTCGGTGCCTGCGCTCGTCGTCTACCGATGCGAGGCCGTCCCCCGCGGTATTGCGCGCGGCGCTGCGCTTCCTCGACGCGCAATGCCACAGTGACCGAGGCCGACTACCTGGTGGCCAAGGATGACGCGGACCGCGCCGATACCGCCGCGCGTGCGGCCTTTCGGCTCACGCTCCAGCCCCTGGTCAATCAAATCTAAGGAGGGAGATCACGGGCACTGTCACGTTGGGGAGGTCGCGTAGGATGGCGCGATGAAGAAGAACTCGTTCTATCACGGTCACCGTTTTCCCGCCGTCGTCATCAGTTGTGCGGTGCGCCGGTATTTCCGTTTCCGCCTCAGCCTGCGCGACATCGAGGAATTGCTGTTCGAGCGCGCCGGAATCGTCAGCTACGAGACGATCCGCCGCTGGTGCGAAAACTTTGGCGCGGAGTTCGCGCATCGTGTGAAAGCCGCACGGTGCAAGCCAGGCAACACGTGACATCTCGACGAGATGTTCGTGGCGCTGCGCGGCGAGCCCTACCTGCTGTGGCGGGCGGTCGACGACCATGGCGCCGCCGAACTCGACATCCTGCCGCAGACGCGGCGCGACAAGGCCGCCGCCAAACGCTTCTTTCTGCGCGTGCCCGGAGCCGCGCAAGATCGTCACCGACCAGCTGCGCAGCTACCCGGCCGCAAGGGCCKACATTCCCGAATTGGCCAGCATCAGGCACATGTTCGTAAAGGCCTCCGTCCGCGTGAACAATCGCACCGAGAACAGCCACCAGCCGACCCGCGAACGCGAGCTGCGCATGCGTGGATTCCGCGATCCGAAGCGCATACAAAACTTCCTGTCCAGCTTCGAGCCGATCCGGCAGCACTTCGTGCTGAAACGGCATCTGCTACGCGCTTCGCTCTACCGCAAACACCTCGTTGCGCGATTCGCTACTTTGAATAAATTCACTGACGTGGCCAAGAATCCGTCAACCGTCTCCTGAGCAGTGGGCACGCTCCCCGCTGCCTTGTGTCGATATTGCCAAGTTGACAAAGCCTGGGAATCCGACGGGTAGAAAATTGCCGGTCTTACCTTATAGAAAGCGGATCGACGTATCGGCGAAGCCCTTCCAGCGCCGAATCTTGCCGTCGACGACCGTGAAGACGTGCACCCATTCGGTTTCAACCAACTTACCTTCAGGACGCGCGGTTCCCCGCAAGAAGCCGAGTACAACCACATGCTCGCCTGACTCTATAAACTCTCGCGGCTCGAAAATTTCTGTGTCGTCCGCCTGCGCGAGCTGTGCGAAGAAGCTGGCGACTTCGGCCTTGTTGGTGCGTTGCCCGGTGTAGGGAATCTGCGGTGGCCCTACCATTTTCCAGTCGACCTGGTCGGCCACCAGATCGAGGATGGAATTGACGTCGCCGCGGCCATACGCCTCATAGGCTGTTTTCACGACAGAAATCGGGGTTGTCATCATTGTCTCCGGTTGCACGCTCCGGCCCTGCGATCGCAGGGGCGGGTGTCTCCAACTTAGAGCGCAATGGTCCCCCATTCAAGGGCCATGGTGCCAGGTTTAACGTCTGGGCTTGACTGCGGGCGACTCGCAATGTGATCTACACCTACCGTTTCGTGAACGGTACGTCGCCGGCTGTGCTGGCCCAGCGCCAAAAACAATGCAAGGATGTCGCGAGGAATGGCTTCAATCGCGATGATGCCGCGCCGGGTGTTACCAAGAATGACGCTGGTGCTCCCAAGGGTGCATCCGTGGTGCCCATATTCGCCTTTTCGCAAAGGCTCAGGCGTTCTTAGCTTACGGCGCAAGCGAAGGTGGTGCACGGCTATTCGGCGATGCTCAAGATTAAGTTGGCATCGTCAACCGCATGGCGGTGCTTGCCCGCCCCCAGTCCGCCAAGCCTCGACAACCTCGTCGCAAGCCTCATCGACATGCGGCCTATAAATCTTGTTGATGCTTATCTCTGGTAGATTGACCGCCACCCATCACGCTGATGGTGGTAAAGAGCGCGAGGATGGAGCGGTTTGACGGGACTGGAAGATAAATGAGATTTCCAGCCCCGCATCAACTGCCGAAAAAGCCGTCAAATAATCAAGCCACGACCACGGTCGGGTCCCAGGTAACGTATCCGGCCAACACTTGGTTTTCGTTATCGTCATCTACAGTGAACAGTGCGGCACAAGCCCAGAAGTTCTGCGCCGTGCCTTTGCTGGCTACTAGGGTATCGCACCTGGAGAAGCTCTCCGGAACAAATTTGAAAGGATAGCCGTTAGGCGACGTCGGTTGAGCGGCCCCTTGAAGCGTGATGACGTTAACCACCGGGTTATTGAGAACCGAACCACCACCCGATAGGCTGTAGATAAAAGCCGCGCTGTCCGAGTTTCCGGACGTGCTGCTGCAGTAAAATGACAGAGTTGACAGAGT
>NZ_JBFTSF010000404.1:0-7232 GCF_056399905.1 Cupriavidus sp. 01L46 | reverse complement strand
GGCAGGCTCACCTCCATCAGCGCCGCCGCCAACGGCGAGCGCACCGACGCGTGCAGCCATACCATGCCATGTCCTCAATTTGGTTTGCTTGACAGATAGTACGCATGACGTATTATATGTGGGTGGCGACGCACCGGACTGATCGCATCCAGCCTGGCAGCGCCGCGTCACGCCACCTCACATCCAAAGGATAGGAGCCAGACATGGCTATCGAAATTCTCGAACTTCACCATCACGCAGTGCGCATGCCTCTCGACAAGGTCGAAGCCATGGGCGCCTTTTACGGCGACGTACTGGGCCTCGATACCGACACCGGTCGCTGGAACATTCCGGGCGTGCCCGGCTATTTCCTCGACATGGGCAACGATTGCCAGATCCACCTGCTGGGCAGCGATGGCGTCTCGCCCTATGCGCAAGGCCCCGGCCGCGATCCGGTCGGCAATCACGTGGCGCTGGCCGTGCGCGATATCCTTGCCACGGAGGCGGAGCTGCTGCGCCTGGGCGTGGATTTCTGGAAGCAGGAAAACGTCGCGGCGCCCGAGCTGAAGCAGCTATTCATGCACGACCCGGCCGGCAACATGATCGAGCTGCACCAGATCGGCCGCTGCCGCTGCAAGCGCAGCGACCGGCTGTTTGCCGATCAACGCGCCGCCGCTGGCGCCACACCGGCGACGCAAAGCTGAGGCTCATGCGGCACGGCAAGTCTGATACGATAAGCGCACTATATGCCAGCCGTAGCAGGTAGCCCTAGCAGGTGGCCGAAGCCAGCACCCAACCCGATGACCAGCAAGACCGAACCCACCGAACCCACTGAACCTGCCGGGTCCGCCAGCGCACAGCAAGCCATCGCGCCGCACCTGAAGCTGCTCGCCGCCACCGCGGAGCGTGGCACCAGCCGCAAGAAGGCTGCGGCCGGGCTGATGCTGCTGTGGCTCAGCGATGACGTCATGAGTGGGGTCAACGCCGGGCTGCGCGAGCACGGCATCACCGAGAACAAGCTGCACGTGCTGATCCTGTTCTCACTGGACGAGCGTGGCATGCTGGACCTTGGCCCGCTGACGCCGTCGGTCATTGCCGATTACTGCGGCGTGACCCGCTCCTCGGCAACCGGGCTGCTGGACTGGCTGGAGACGCGCGAGCTGCTCGCGCGGGAGCATCGCAAGGACGACCGGCGCAGCCTGGAGCTGGTGCTGACCGACAAGGGCCGCGAGATGCTCGACCAGGCGCTGCCGTCCTTCTGGCGCTCCTGCGCCCAACTCACCCGCGAGTTGAGCGACGAGGATTGCCAGACGCTGCAGACGATCCTGGYCAAGGTCTGGCGCGGCATCAAATAGGGCCGGTAACCAACCGCCTTAACCAACCGCCTTAACCAACCGCCTTAACAAACCGTCTTAACCCGCGCCCAGCATGCGCGCCTGGCGCGCCTCATGCGCCTGCAGGGCAAGCGCGGCCGCAAGGCCCGCGCCGCAAAGCGCGGCCGTGAGCAAGAAGGCGCGGCCGCCCACGCTGGCAAACAGATAGCTGCCCAGGAACACGCAGGCCGCGGTCAGCAAGCCGGCACAGGCCGAGTAGAGGCCCGTGCCGCTGGAGATGACCTGCGCCGGCACCCGGGTGCGGATGTACTGCGCCGCGCCCAGTTGTGTGAAGCCTAGCGTGGCGCCCTGCAGCAGTTGCGCCAGCATGGCCACCCCGGTGCTCTCGGCCAGGCCGATCATCGACCAGCGCAGGATGCCCGCCGCGCAGGCCAGCGCGATCAGCGCCGGTGCCGACACCCGCGCCAGCAGCCGCGAGCCGAAGGTGAACGCCGTGATCTCCGCGATCACGCCCAGCGCCCACAGGTAGCCGATGGTTGATGCCGGGAACCCCACGCTCTTCCAGTACAGCGCGCTGTAGCTGTAGAAGAAGCCATGGCACGCCTGCGACATCGCGGCGCTGGCCAAAAACAGCGAGAAGCCGGGCAACTGCAGCACCTGCAGCAACGGCGCCTTCACCGCATGGCGCGCCGCCGCCGTGTCGTTGGGCAGCGCCAGCGCCAGCAGGCCCTGCGCCAGGTACGCCACCACGAACACGATCGCGATCACCTCGGTTCCCGCGCGATCCACCAGCCAGCCAAGCACGATCGACATGGCCACCACCGACATCGACCCCGCGCTGCGCAAGCGGCCAAAGTCAAAGCCATAGCGCGGCATGCCGGCCAGCGCCATGGATTCGCTCAGCGGTATCAGGCCCGCCGAGCAGGCCTTGATGGCCAGGAAGACCAGCAGCACGCCGATGAAGCCCTGGGCGCTGAGCAACAGCCCGGCGCTCAGCGCGGAGCCGGCCACCAGCGCGAGCAGGATCACCTTGCGGCTGCGGTACTGGTCCGCCATGGCGCCCACGGCCGGATTGACCAGCACCGCCAGCGCGGCGCCCAGCGCCAGCACCATCCCGGTCTGCTGCTCGCTCAGGCCCTGGGCGCGGATCCAGAGGGGGAAGAAGCTGATGGTGATCGCAACCGGGGCGTACAGCGCGACGTAGTAGAGATAGAACGACGCGATGGCGTTCCGGGAGGCTCGGGCGGGGGCGGTCACGGGTAAAGGCGGATGGCTTGGAAAGATAGCTCTGCGATAGGCCGGGGGAATGCTGCATACCCCGCGCGGATCGGTGCATCAGTTCAGCAACCCGCACGGCGACGCGGCTCGCGCACTGGTTGTTCTCACGCCGGACATCGGGGCCCAGTACTTCCGCGACGTCGCTGATGTCGTCAATGCCGGCGCGCCACCCGACCGCGCGGCGCTGCTTGCGGTCATGTCCCGCTATGGGCTCGTACCGGCCGCACCACCGGCAGCACCACCGGCCGCACCGGGTTAAGCGCAATCCATTGCCTAGGGCTGCGTCCAGCCCATCTCCACAAACACCCGGCACAGCGCTTCCATGCCCGCCGCGTCTTCGTCATCGAAGCGGGCAATCACGGGGCTGTCCACGTCCCACACGCCAATAAGCGTGTCGTCAGCGGCGATCAGCGGCACGACGATTTCCGACTCGGAGGCCGCGTCGCAGGCGATATGGCCGGGAAACGCATGCACGTCCCGCACGACCTGCGTGCTGCGGGTTTGCGCCGCAGTGCCGCAGACGCCCTTGCCCAGGCCGATCCGCACGCAGGCGGGCTTGCCCTGGAATGGCCCCACCACCAGTTCGGTGCCGTCGTAGAAGTAGAAGCCCGCCCAGTTGAGATCCTTCAGCGCGTGGTAAACCAGCGCCGAGAAGTTGGCGGCGTTGGCGATGCGGTCGGTCTCGTCCGCCAGCAGGGAGCGCGCCTGGGCGGCCAGCTCTTCATATTGCGCGGCCTTGGAGAGCGGGGCGGTGTCGCTGGATAGCTGAAACATGGTGCGGGTCCGGTGGGCTTGTCATTGCGGGTTCGAAGCCGAGATCCTAATCCCAAACCGAAACCTGTGCGCGCGCGGCGATCACGAGCCCGCCACCTTCAGCAGCACCGGGTCGTTGCGATACAGGTCGGGGAACATCTGCTTCAGGTAGCCGATCTTGGGCATGTCGTTGATGACGATGTATGGGTGCGAAGGATGGAGGGTCAGGAAATTCTGGTGATAGCTCTCCGCCGGGTAGAAGGCCTTGTAGTCCTCGATGCGGGTAACGATGGGCGCCTTGAACGCGTTGGCCTTGCCCAGTTGCGCGATATAGGCCTGCGCCACGCTGCGTTGCTCCGCGTTGAGCGGGAATACCGCCGAGCGGTACTGCGTGCCGTGGTCCGGGCCCTGGAAGTTGAGCTGGGTTGGGTTGTGCGCGACCGAGAAGAAGATCTGCAGCAGGCGGCCGTAGCTGATCTGCGCCGGGTCGAACRTGACCTGCACCGATTCCGCGTGTCCGGTGCCGCCGCCGCTGACGGTCTCGTACCGGGCAGTGCTGGCCGCGCCGCCGGCATAGCCGGACGTGACCTGCTTCACGCCGCGCACGTGCTGGAACACGCCTTGCACGCCCCAGAAGCAGCCGCCGGCGAACACGGCCGTTTCCGTTGGCGCCGCGCTGGCTTTTTCATCGAGCGCGGGCGGCGGGATCTTGACGGCGTCTTCTGCCGAGTTGGCCACGCGCTGCCAGGCCAGCAGGCCCGCCGCCAGCATGACGAGGCCCGCGACTTTCGCGGCGGACGAGCGCGTCCACCAGGAGAAACCGGTTGAAGTTTGCGTGGTCATGATTGCCTGTCCTTGAACGTTGCTGTGTCGTGATCAATGCGTGGAATATGGCGGCTTGCGTGCGCATCAGCCGAAGGTAAAGGCATAGGCCTCCACGCCGGGGTCCAGGAATTCGATCGCAAACGTGCGGTCGGTCACCTTGCCCGTCTGCCGCACCAGCTGGTACAGCCGCTGCCCGGTCACCGTGCCGCTGCCATCCGCCGCCACATCGGTACCGCGCGCGCCGCCTGGCGCGGCGCCGTCCACGCTTACCCGGAACCGCACCGGCTTGCCATCCTTGCCCGGCCCCAGCACCAGATGCAGGTCGCGCGCGTGAAAGCGGTAGACGATCCGCCCGGAGGGGCCGGCCAGCGTGGCGTGCTCCGCACCCACCTGCCAGGTGCCGGCCAGGCCCCAGTCGTTGAGCGCGGGGCTGACGGGCGCGGTATAAGTGTGCGCCTTGTCTTGCACCTCGCCGCCGGGAGAGGCGAAGTTCTCTGCCCGCTCATAGCCAAGATAAGTCTCGCCGGACTGGATCTCCGCCTTGTCGGCAGCCATCTGCACGCCTTGCACGCTTTGTGCATCGGCATGGCTGATGCCGAGCGCCACCTTCGCCGCATCGGCATGGCCCGCCTCCGCCAGCAGTTGCTGGATCACCTGCTCGGATTTCGCGTACTCGCCCTCGCCGAAGTGGTGAAAGCGGATCTGCCCCCGCGCGTCGATGAAATAGTGCGCCGGCCAGTACTGGTTGTTGAAGGCGCGCCAGATCGCATAGTTGTTGTCGACCGCTACGGGATAGTCGATGCCGAGGTCGCGCGTGGCCTTCTTCACGTTGTCGAGGTTGCGCTCGAAGGCAAATTCCGGCGCATGCACGCCGATCACCACCAGCCCCTGGTCGCGGTACTTCTGCGCCCAGGCCTTCACATAGGGCAGGGTGCGCAGGCAGTTGATGCACGAGTAGGTCCAGAAATCGACCAGCACCACCTTGCCGCGCAGCGCCTCGGCCGTGAGCGGCGGCGAGTTCAGCCACTCCACGGCGCCGCCCAGCCCGGGCAACTGGCCTTCCACGGGCAGCGCCGCGGCGGCGCTTTCGCTGGTCTTGAGGCTGGTTGCGCGCATCATCGCGCCGTTGCCGGTTTCCGCCTGTTTAGCGGAGAGCTTGTCGACCAGCTGTTGCTCGATGCCGCCCGTGGCCACGGTCGATACGCGGGCCAGCACACCGGTGTCCAGCCCCAGCCCGATGGCAGCCACGCCGAGCAACATGGCCGCGCCGATGCCGCGCCGGACCCATTCCCCCGCGCCCAGCGAGCGCTTCATCGCGGTAAAGACCCGGCCACCGATCAGCAAGGCCACCGCCAGCGACGTGGCCGCGCCGGCCGCATAGGCGACCAGCAGCAGCGTGGTGCCGACGCTGGCGCCACGCAGCGCCGCACCGGTCAGCACAAGGCCGAGGATCGGGCCAGCGCAAGGCGCCCACAGCAGGCCGGTGGCAATGCCGAGCAGGAACGACGAGCCGGGCCGGACCTGCCCGCCATCGGCCTGCGCAAACGCGGAGAGCCGGCTGCCCGCGCTGACCAGCGGATGCATCAGCCGCTCGGCCAGGCGCGGCAGCAGCAGCGTCAGGCCGAACACGGCCAGCAAGGCAATGGCCAGCCAGCGTCCGTAC
Source organism: Cupriavidus sp. 01L46 (assembly GCF_056399905.1). NCBI lineage: Bacteria > Pseudomonadati > Pseudomonadota > Betaproteobacteria > Burkholderiales > Burkholderiaceae > Cupriavidus > Cupriavidus sp. 01L46. The sequence goes on along the minus strand of NZ_JBFTSF010000404.1, from coordinate 1,400 downwards.
TGGTTGGCCTGGGTCACCCAGCCGCCGCCAACCGCCGCCAGCGTTGCCACTGCCGCGAAGGTCAGCGCCATGCCGGCCAGCAGCGGCAGGCCGCTGCGCACAAAGGGCTGGTCGGCCCGCGAGAACACGAAGGGCAGCACGGGCAGGATGCACGGGCTGAGGATGGTGAGTGCGCCACCAAGGTAGGCGAGGATAAGAAGGAACATGGAATGCTTCAGTCTGGTTGTTGTTGGCGTGTTGTTGGCGTATTGCCGGCGTTGGAGGCCCGCGCGGGCTCAGGCGGCTTGCGGCTTGAACGTCATCGCCACGCCGTTCATGCAGTAGCGCAGCCCGGTCGGCTTGGGGCCGTCGTCGAACACATGGCCCAGGTGGCCGCCGCAGCGCCGGCAATGCACCTCCGTGCGCGATATGCCGAAGGAGCGGTCCTCGTTCGTGCGCACGGCGTTCTCCAGCGGCGCCCAGAAGCTGGGCCAGCCGGTGCGGCTGTCGAACTTGGTGCGCGACGAGAACAGGTCAAGCTGGCATCCCGCGCAGGCGAAGATGCCGGCGCGATGCTCATCGTTCAGCGGGCTGCTGTAGGGCCGCTCCGTGCCTTCCTGGCGCAGCACGTTGTACTGGTTTGCGCTGAGCATCTGGCGCCATTGGGCGTCGGAGTGCACTACCTCGAAGGTTTCGGCGGCCTTGCCCGCGTTCGCTGCGTTTGCCGTGCCGGCGGCCAGCGCGCGCCAGCCGCTAACGGCCGCAAGCGCCGCCACGGCGGCACTGCCCGATACCAAAAAGCGCCTTCTGCTTCCCATGATGTGCTCCTTGCCTCAATGTATCGATCGCGGCGACCGACTTGCCGTCGATCGCTGCCATGGATCGTTGGCCGCATCGTATGGCTGGCACCATCCCGGAGTCCTCACCAAAGGTTAAATTAAATGTGATAACTCGCCGCCTCAAAATTTTGCACAATAGCCAGGCCGGCGCATTTCCTGCGCCTCCCCTGTCACGCGCGAGCCGGCTCGCGCCTCTAGGCTGAACATGGATCACCCCAAGCGCATCCTGATCGTCGAAGACGACGTCGACATCGCCAACGTACTGAGCCTGCACCTGCGCGACGAGCGCTATGAAGTCGTGCACAGCGCCGACGGCAACGAAGGCCTGCGGCTGCTGGCGCAGGGCAACTGGGACGCGCTCATCCTCGACCTGATGCTGCCCGGCGTGGACGGGCTGGAGATCTGCCGGCGCGCCCGCGCCATGACGCGCTATACGCCGATCATCATCACCAGCGCGCGCTCCAGCGAAGTCCACCGCATCCTTGGCCTGGAACTTGGCGCCGACGACTACCTGGCCAAGCCATTCTCGGTGCTCGAACTGGTGGCCCGCGTGAAGGCGCTGCTGCGGCGCGTGGATGCCAT
>NZ_JBFTSF010000403.1:0-4620 GCF_056399905.1 Cupriavidus sp. 01L46 | reverse complement strand
GCCCTGAGCCGGGCGCGCTGGTCATCGTCCATGCGGCGCGCGGCCAGCTTCGCCGCAACGGCCTCCAGCTCGCCCAGCAATTCGAGGGTCTCCCGCAGTTGCGTAATTGACAGGCGAGACACAAACACCCCCACCCGGGGCACGATGCGGACCATGTTCTGCACGGAGAGCTGCTGGAGTGCTTCACGCACGGGCGTGCGGGAGACGCCGAAGCGTTCTGCGAGCATGCGTTCATCCAGCGGCGTGCCGGGCGGCATGTCGCCGTTCTCGATTTCACGCTGGATCGTGGCCTTGATCTCGCCGGCCATGCTTTTCTTTTCGGGCTGTGTCATGGGGGTCTGGAATGTTAGGTTCTGCCAACGCAGTATACCGAAATGAAATACTGGCATGCACCTCGAGGTGCGGAAAGAAGCAGCTATAGCAGAAAAAGAAGCCCGAACGCGATCCCAGGCTTGTGGCGTCTGGGCTCACGTGCCAGAATCACCGCGATAAATACCAAAAGCTATTTCTGGCATCAACAAGATCGTCGACCGCATGCTCGCTTGCACATGGCGCGGCAGCGCGGCACGTAGACAACCGATCAAGGAGACCCCCCTCATGCAAGACCTCGCCGGCGTGCCGGCCCGGACAGCGTCCGGACCGCGCACGTATTACCGCTATTGGTTCCTGACGCTGCTCATCCTGGTGTATGCCTCAAGCTTCGTCGACCGCATCTTCATTTCGGTTGTGGCACAGAAGATCAAGGCTGAGATGAGCCTGTCCGACGTCCAACTGGGAATCCTGGGCGGCTTGGCGTTCTCGATCCTGTACGCAACACTCAGCATCCCCGTGGCACGGCTGGCCGAACGGCGCAACCGCGTCACGCTGATTTCCGTTTCCATCGCGCTGTGGTCTGCGATGACCGCGCTGTGCGGGACCGCGGGGAATTTCTGGCACCTGCTGCTGTATCGCCTGGGCGTGGGGATCGGCGAAGCTGGCTGCACACCGGCTGCCCATTCCCTGATTGCCGACCAGTTCCCTCCCGAGCGGCGAGCCACGGCCTTTTCCCTGTATGCGCTGGGGCCGCCGCTGGGCGTTATCGCCGGGGCMATTGGCGGCAGCTGGCTTGCGCAAAGGCTGGGCTGGCGGGAAGCCTTCTATGTGGTGGGATTGCCGGGCCTCATCCTCGGGGGCCTGGCATGGCTGACCCTGAAAGAGCCCCAGCGTGGCGCCAGCGATCCGGACCATGCCAATGCGCAGCAAGTGCCGTCCCTGCGAGAAGTGCTGTCGGTGTTGATGCGCAGCCGGGCCTTTGTGCAGTTTCTACTGGGCACGGTCATCTGTGCATTCGCCCAGTACGCGATCAACCTCTTCATGCCGGTTTACCTGGCACGCGTCTTCGGCATGGATATGGTGCAGGCAGGCCTGGCTTTCGGCCTGATCGTGGGTATCGGCGGTCTGGCGGGCAATGCGCTGGGCGGCTTCGCGGCGGATGCGGCCGGGCGGTACGACCCGCGCTGGTACGCCTGGGTACCGGCTTGCGGCACGCTGCTTGGCTTCCCGCTCGCGGCGATCGCCTTTCTGCAACAGGACTGGCATGTTGCCGTGCCCCTTCTGCTGCTGTGCACGCTGATGCTGAATGTCTGGAACGGCCCGACTTTTGCCGTGGTACACGGCCTCGTTTCGCCTCGCATGCGTGCCACGGCGTCAGCGATCGTCTTTCTTACGATGAACCTGATCGGGCAAGGCTTCGGCCCGCCGACCATCGGGATGCTGAGCGATCTGTTTGCCTCGCACATCTTTGCCGCCGGCAATTTCCAGGCGATGTGCCACGCGGGGCAAAGCGGCGGGCACGCGGTGGCTGCCTGGCAGGGTCCGGCGGCGGCGGCCTGCGCACAAGCTTCGGCGCAGGGACTGCGCTATGCCATGCTGACGATGAGCATGATCTTTGCGTGGGCAAGCCTGCACTACTTCTTTGCAAGCCGGCAACTCGGACGGCGGGCTGCCGGGTGCTGAACGCTGGCGTGGCGGCTGCGGCTACCCGGCCGCGAGAAGCGATATCCCGGAACTAGCTAACGCACCAGCAGACCAAGCCGCGATCCCTGCCCGCGTGTGCGCCGGGTAGTCCATTCCAGTTCTTCCACGCTCCTTCCCCTTCGTTGGTTGGGATTCAGTTTCGACATGCCATCATGGCACGTCAACGCGGCTGTCGTGCTGCGCGAGCAGCAGATGAGCATGCTTTGCTCCAATACCACTCGTCGGTCTGAGGCGGAGCATCGTTAGGTAATCAGTGTGCCTCGGATGCGCTGAACCGTCGCCTGTAGTAACCCGGACTAGTTCCAAGCCGAGTCCTGAAATGATTGCGCAAAGTGGCTGCAGCACCAAAACCGACTTGCACCGCGATTTCATCCACGGATAAATCGGTCTCTTCGAGCAATGCCCTGGCCCGGCCCAGGCGCTCGGAAAGTAGCCACTCCCCTGGCGGCGTCCCCATCGTACTGACAAAGTGCCGCTGAAAGGTTCGGGCGCTCATCGCCGATTGTTTTGCCATTCTGACAATCGACCAGCCTTCGTCCAATGTTGCGCGCACCGCGTCCACCAAGGGTGCGAGCGAAGCGCCGCTACGCTTTGAGACCGGCTCGTCGATATATTGGGCCTGCCCGCCTTCGCGGTGGGGTGGCATGACAAGTCGGCGTGCGACCTGATTGGCTGCGCGCGGGCCAAGGTCCCGGCGAATCAGGTGGAGGCACAAGTCGATTCCCGCCGCACTACCGGCAGACGTGAGGACATCGCCGGCATCGACGTAAAGCACGTCAGCTTCCACATGGACTTCCGGATATCGCGCCGCGAGCGCTGCGGCATGACGCCAGTGCGTAGTCGCACGCTTTCCGTCCAGCAACCCTGCTGCCGCCAAGACAAAGGCGCCCGTGCAGATTGACATGACGCGCGCCCCGCGTTTATTCGCCTTCCTCAACGCGCGGCAAAGCTCCGGCGGGACGTCCGCTTCGATACCGCGCCACCCCGGGATGATGATGGTTCTCGCTTTGGCCAGGAGTTCGAGGCCACCGTCAGCCTGTACCTGGATTCCACCCGAACCGCGCAACCTTCCCGATTCGGCGGAACAGGTCATGAAGCGATACCAGTTTTCGCCCATTTCAGGTCTTGGCAGACCGAACACTTCAACGGCGCAGCCGTATTCAAAGAGGCTCAGACCGTCATACACGACGACGGCAACCAGTCCTGCGTTGACAGATGATTGTGATTTGGTCTTTGGCACGATAGGGACGGAAATTGGCTTTGATGCCACTAGCAATCGATTTTGCCCCATCTGCTCTACATCTCGCAAGACTCTCCCTCGCGTCTGTTGCGTGTGCTGCGGTCCTGATCTCCCCCCACTCCTCTCAAGTTGGCACGATCTTTACGAAAGTTGTCGTTCGCGCCACTAGTGGGTTCACCTTGCACCGCTTATCCTGTGATCGGTGGTTCGCGGTACGGAAAGCAACGCGCGTCCGCCAGCAATTTCAACCCGCAGAGAGAGTGAAAGTGAAAGACAAACTATTCATGCTTCGCCCCGGCTTTTTTTCAGGCTCGGAAGGTCCGTTCTATTGTGGAGATTCCGTTGCCGTTGAAGGCCTGCTCGGTTTCTTCCCGCAGTTGCGCAATGAAGTTGATGTCGAATACATCGATGCGCCCCGCCCTCGCATGGCACTTGTCGAACTGATCGGCGAGGCGAACCAGTCCGCCCCCGTCCTGGTGCTGGGCGCCGGGCGCGCGCCGGTCGATGGCGGCGTGGAGATTCGCGCACACGGGCAGACGCGTTTTATCGATTCGCCCGACCATATCCGTCGATACCTGTCGTCGCAGTACGGTGTGGCGCGTCCCGCCTCCTGACTACAGCCCAACCCGGCTCATGCGTGAAGAGGCCTTCCATGCAGCCCCGGCGCGCCATCGCAATTGCGATCGGCGGCATCGTCTACCGCAACATTGCGGTACCCATGCGTGGCGGGCCTCGACTTCGACCCTGTTCGGTAATCGCTTCAGACATTCGTCTGAAGTCTCTTGAATAAGCTACGGATTCTCCAATGTCTTCGCCCAAGCATGCCAAGGTCCTGATTCTCGGTTCCGGCCCTGCCGGCTACACCGCCGCCGTCTATGCAGCGCGCGCCAACCTGTCGCCGGTGCTCGTCACGGGTCTTGCGCAGGGCGGCCAGCTGATGAGTACGACTGATGTCGAAAACTGGCCGGCAGATGCGACCGGCGTGCAGGGCCCCGAACTGATGCAGCGCTTTCTCGACCACGCCGAACGCTTCAACACCGAGATMGTGTTCGACCACATCCACACGGCGAAGCTCGACGAGAAGCCGATCCGCCTGATCGGCGATTCCGGCGAGTACACCTGCGAGGCGCTAATCATCGCGACCGRCGCATCCGCACAGTATCTCGGCCTGCCGTCCGAGGAATCCTTCATGGGCCGCGGCGTGTCCGCCTGCGCGACCTGCGATGGCTTCTTCTACCAGCAGCAGCATGTGGCTGTGGTTGGCGGTGGCAATACGGCTGTCGAGGAAGCGCTGTATCTGGCTGGCATCGCGAAGAAGGTCACGGTGATCCATCGCCGCGACAAGTTCCGCGCCGAGCCGATCC
>NZ_JBFTSF010000402.1:0-4682 GCF_056399905.1 Cupriavidus sp. 01L46 | reverse complement strand
GGCCACAATGGCACTCGGCAGCATGATGGTGAGAAACGCATAGCCATACTGGAAAAGATTGAGGTTCAGCTGCCATCGGATCAGTTTGTTGAAATTGGCGAAGAGATGGTCGAAACGGCCTCGCACATGCAGGGATTCATGGGCCTCGCCGCGATGAAAGGTAATCGACTCGGCGTTCTCGCGCACCCGGATCAAGCTGAAGCGAAAATCGGCTTCTCGTTTCAACTGATAGAAATTCAGCCCGATCAGGATCCGGCCGAACACGAAGATCGAGATCGACGTGCCGACGATCGCATAGACAACAAGAAAAAGCACCAGCTGCCTGGAGATCGACCACAGCACGCCGCTGAACGCAATCAGCTGCAGAAGCGCCCCCAGAGTGAGCAAGAGAAAATACAGCGATTGGTTTGCGAACGTGTTGATGTCTTCCGAGATCCGCTGGTCCGGATTGTCGATCGAGGCGCTGGTGTTCAGCTTGTAGAACGCATGATTGCTGAAGTACTTATCCAGGTAGTGACGGGTCAGCCAGCGGCGCCAAAGAATACCAAGCGTGTTCCTGACGTAGTAGTAAAAGGCGTAGACCGGCACGGCGGCGATCAGCACATAGACGCATATCAGAATGGAGTGCCAGAATCTGCCGGCATCCCTCGCGGCCAGCGCCGATGTGAACTCCCCCGATTGCTCATTGAACAGTACGTTCGTCCCTGTTTGCCCGAGCAGTAACAAGACCAATAKAAAAAGGAGCATCCTGGCCTTCCATTTCTCCTGAGAGAACCAGTAAGGCTTTGCAATTTCCCAGAATCGCATCCACAAGTTGCTGCGAGATTTTCCCATCATCCCTCTCTTGCTTCTCGTGCCGGCGCCACAGACCTGATTGCGTCATCGGCATGGTCACGGTCCGTCTCTACGCGGCGTCAGACCCGGTGTCCCCCATGGCATGTCCCGCCTCATGCTCCCTTTGATGTCTGCCGGGGTCATTGGCAGGTCAGTTACTGAAATATAGGCCAGTCCATCGACGCTGGCGGCTTTTTGCGGGGAATCGCGAACCTGTGGGCAGGGTATCGGCTGCGCCGAAATAAGTTCGCCAAACCGTACGCTTGCGGACAGCACTTCTGCCGGGAGGTAGCTATATGTATACGTAGGGGCGCACATGCCGCTACATACCAGAGCCGGCRCCGGGATTTTCTGGAGCGTGTCCGGTGTGGGGCCCCACCAGTTTCAGATTCGGGTCGCGGGTGAGCGTTGTTTGCTGGAATCTACGAACATGAATAACAAAGCGCACTGTCCCGGATTGCGGATAGTTTGGGGGTAGTGGAATGTCAAAGGAAGCTCACCGAACCGTGGTCGTCATCTATCGAAGCCATCCGCAGCACTGGTTCTTCGCGGAGGTGGATGGCGGCTGCACCTATCGCTTCGGCCCGTTCGAGAGCGAAAAGATCGTCAACGATATCCTCCTCGTCATCTACCCTGCCGGCATACCACGTGAAACCCTGACCGCCATGACGGATTGCGACGATGACACCTTGTTGCGCACCGCGCAGGGCGTCGCCTGTCCGCCGCTGCCCAGCCCATGCCTGACCGAGCCGGCGCAAATGCAGTCGGCCTGCTCCGCTGGCGCTTCCTGGCGCGTCTTGATCAGCCGCCGTATTCAAGGCTGGATCCAAGGCTGGACGGCGGGAGGCGCGGTCTCTCGTTGAAAGCCTGAACGTCGCCTCGCACCGCGCATCGCCGCGTGCTGGAACTACCCGCGCGCAGCGATGCGCATTCTGCGTTCACTCCATGGCCGGCTCAGCGACCCTCAGCGAGGGACGATGACGACAGTGYCGTCGGCGTTGCTGCCTCTTGCCCCGGTACTGCCGGTACTACCCCTGGCGCCCGTGCCGCCGGTTGCACCCGTATCGCCGGTCGCGCCGGTGGAGCCCATTGCCCCAGCGCCCCCGGTCGCCCCGGTGTCTCCGGTTGCGCCCGTACGGCCGGTCGCGCCCATGTAGCCGGTATTGCCGGTGTTGCCTTGTGCTCCGGTGCCACCCGTTGCGCCTTGCGGCCCGGCCGGGCCCGTGCATGCCGTCGCAGCGAGCGCCATCAGTGCCGCGACTATCAGGTTCGAGTATTTCATGATGATTCCTTTTTTTGCTGACTTGAACAGCCCATGAAGTCGTGGGCTGTCTGACGGGCTGCTTATCTGGTGAGAGCGGGAACACGCCGGGACAACGCCCCCATGCCTCTGCGGACTCCACATTGCGAAGACACCAGACACCCGTCTCCGCGCACAGCCATCGTTGGTGACACTACGCGAACTTCGCGCTGCCGTCGGTACGCTAGCGGGCATCGATATCGCCGGCGGATACATCGGGCTCCCGATGGCGGCACTGGCGTTCCACCTATCGGCGGCCGACATCAYCAATGTGGTGTATCAGCGGGCCGTGCTCCTGGTCGGGGCAGCACGGGGCCGCCCGCCGCAACGCGTCCCGGAAGCGGCGCCGCACGCAGTGTAGCGCCGCGGCCGAGGCAGGCAGGCGGCCTCAGAGCCGTGTCTCCCGCTGGTACCGGTCCTGCGCCCAGTACGGGGGCTGGCCATAGTACTCATGGATGCTGGTGGCCCATTGCTCGTCCGCCATGCTTGGCCAGTGATCCTTGTCGAAGCCGGGCGCGGCCTCCAGCACTTCCTTCTCGATGCCCAGCACAAAGCTCTTGCGCTGGATGTCGAGCGTGAGCGCGGACCAGGGCACGGCGAAGAGCTTTCCGCCCATGCCGAGGAATCCGCCAAAGGACAGCACCGCATAGGCGATGCGCCCGCCCGGCACGTCCAGCATGATGTGGTCGACTTTGCCCAGCTTGTCGCCGCCGGGGCCGATCACCGGGTTGCCTTCCAGCGTATCGGCTGCCATCAGGAACGGCCCGGGTCCCGGGCTGTTCTCTTCGATCTTGCCGACGATGGTGGCGCGCGGGCCACCGCTGTTTTGGTCGAGTTCATAGGGATTCATGGGGTGACTCCAGGTAGGGGAATGCAATAGGCGAATGCAACAAGCGGCAGCCTGCGCGCGCAGCGCCGCGGCCGGTGGCTTGCGGCGCTGCGCACGCGGGCTGTTTGTTACAGCTGGCGGACGGACAAATGATTCTCGACCGACTTCACGCCGTTGACGGCGTGGGTCACATCGACTGCAGTCTGTCTTTGCGTCGCGCTCGGGACGCTGCCGGTCAGGCGCACCACGCCTTCGCGGGTGCGGACATGCACGTGCGTCGAGCTCAGCTTCTTCTGTTCAAGCAAACTGGCCTTGACCTTGGTCGTGATCGCGGTGTCGCTCATGGCGGCGCCAATTGGCTCATGGGTCGGATTGATCGACGACATGGGCGAGGACATGGGCGACGGCCCGGCGTCGTTCGTGGCGCCAAGGCTCAGYGGAACGTACAGGCTGGCCGCGAGGGTGATGCACGCGGTGCCGATGGCGTATTTCAGGGGATGGATGGTTTTCACGTCAGTTACCTCGATTCAGATCCAATCGGTTGTCACAGGCCGGAGCGGCTCGTTGGGCGAGCCAGCCCCAGGCAAATGCAACCGCGCGGCATGGCCTCGCGAGGGATCGTATCTCCCTGCAAGCGGCATCCGATGGATCGAGACTGACATGGATCGGCCATGCAGTCGGTACGATGGCGGACACGGAGACGTCTTTCATGGCACTTCGCTTTGCGCAAGCACTTGCCGGCCAGTGGCCGCTCGGGCGCTGCTCAGGCGCTGCTCAGGCGCGCATGGTCACCAGCATCGCGCAGACAGCCAGGGCCATCATCAGCGTGGCGAGCCAGCCCAGCACCTTTAGCCTTGTGCTGATGACGAACTCGCCCATGATGTCGGCGCGCGCCGCCATCAGCATCGTCACCGCCATGATCGGCACGGAGATCACGCCGTTGATGACGGCGCTCCAGTACAACGCCTTGATCGGGTCGATCGCGGTGAAGCCCAGCGCGATGCCGATCAGGGTGGAGACGGCGATGATGCCGTAGAAGGCCTTTGCCGTCATCGGCGTGCGCTCCAGGCTGTTCTTCCACTTGAAGGCGCCCGCCATGGCATAGGCGGAGGATCCGCCCAGCACGGGAATCGCCAGCAAGCCGGTGCCGATGATGCCGGCACTGAACAGCATGAAGGCGAAATCGCCGGCAATGGGGCGCAGCGCGGTGGCTGCCTGTGCCGAGGTCTGGATATCGGTAACGCCATGCAGGTTGAGCGTCACGGCTGTCGTCAGGATGATGAAGAACGCCACCAGGTTCGAGAAGCCCATGCCGACATAGGTATCGATCTTGATGCGCCGCAAATTGGCTTGCGCCTGCCAGGGCGCATTGATCAGGGGCCGGGCCTGGGGGTTGGCGAGCTGATCCTCGACTTCCTGCGATGCCTGCCAGAAGAACAGGTAGGGGCTGATGGTGGTGCCGAAGACCGCCACCACGGTCGTGACGTACTCGGGCTTCCAGGACATATGCGGCAGCAGCGCCTTCGACAGCACTTGCGACCACGGGATATGCACGACAAACGCCGTGGCCACGTAAGCCAGCAAGGCCAGCGTGAGCCATTTCAGCATGCGGACATAGCGCCGGTAGGGCACGAACACCTGCAGCAGCAATGAGACCACGCCGAACACCACGGCATAGAGCTGGGCCGGGCCGCCCACGATCAGCCGCAGCGCCTCGCC
>NZ_JBFTSF010000401.1:0-4747 GCF_056399905.1 Cupriavidus sp. 01L46 | reverse complement strand
GGCCAACTTCTGCCCACACTCGCTCACCGAACTCAAAACGACCGCCCGCAATCGGCTGCGCAGCGCACAGCAACGCGCTAGCATCATTGCCGCGTGCTGGAAGCAGGCCGAGTTGTGGTGATGTCATCATTTATACAAGGATCAATAGCAGGCTGCTGGTGAGATAGGGGCTGACGAAGCCAACGTCGTCCACGTCGACCTTAGCGGTCCCGCGATCTCATATAGCCGCGCGTCATAAGCCCGATAAGAAAACTGTCTGCTGCGATGYGCCGGCGTGGCGCTTACGGGCCTATGCTATGGGGAAGGTGCCCGGGTGACTGACCGGCGCGACGTGTTCTCCGATGGGGCCTGCACGGAGGGCGGGCTGGTAGCGCGTTGGCTGGCCAGGAATTAGTGTGAATTATTGCGTAGCAATAATTATTGGCGCTAGATTTCGAGTGATCGAGAGGTGGCATGCGGCCCGAAGCGGGGCACGCAGCTTGCCCCCTTTCATAAACGCGGCATTCCGCCGCGCCATGGAGAGCACGATGGGACAGCAACAGCAACCCGGCCAAGGCCAGCAAGACCAAAGTAAGCAACAGCAGCAATCCGGTCAGCAAGGTGGCCAGTCCGGCAGCCAAGACCAGAAGGGCGGCCAACAACAGCAACAGGATCGTGGCCAAGGCCAACAAGGCGGCCAGCACGACAAGCAAGGRCAACAAGGCCAACGGACCGACCAGGCTGGGCAGCAGAACCAGCAAGGCCAGAAGGGTGGCCAGCAAGGCCAGCGCTAATTACCGGCTGGCATAAAGGCTAAAAGCTCGCGGCGGTATGGATTGCCGCCGCTAGGCGCCGCCTCCGCGTACATGCGTGGAGGCGGCTTTTTGCTTGATGAGCGGCAGTACCAGACCGACCACGGCGTATAGCAGCCATGCCGGATAGTGCCGCCGGATGTTGGTGGCCAGCCCGTGTCCGCTCACCCGCCCGATCCTCGGGCTGACTACCTCGATGCCGATCATCAGCGGATAGGTGAAGAGCACCGTCCACAGCATGTTGAAGCCGAACTGCGCGCCCGCCTGTGAATAGGTGGCGATACCGCTGGGATCATCGTCGGCGGCACCGGTAATCAGTCCCGGGCCGAGCTAGCCGAGCCAGAATCCGGCTGAGTCATTGGCGGAATCATCGGCTGGAGCTTTGGTGGTGGTTTCCATGTCAGGCACCATCGTCTGCGCAATGCACCGCTTTCAGCAGAGCATGGTTCTGGCGCTCGTTGGCATAGCGGTTCCTGGCGAGTTCGAGGATCTGGTCGCGGCGYGGTCGAAGGCCGCCAGCACTTTGGGCTCAGCCGAGCCCATTGCCAGTTCGAGATTCGCGAGCACGGCGTCATTGACCAGGAATGTGACTTCGCGCGCATTGTCGTAACCCCAGAACMATACGCAGTGCTTGGCTGCATCGAAGCTTCGGCTCGGGTTGGGAAAATTCAATGCCATGTTGCACCTCGGTTGACCGGGCACCGTGGTACCCGGAAAGTTGTCGCCCAAGATGCCGCAAGGAATGGTAGGGCCTGAGAGGAGACGCCACGATCGTGGCGAAACCCCGATCCGCTTGTCAGCCGCTTGCACACGCTATAGCGCCTTGGTGATGGTGCAGTCTGGAACTACTGCGTGCAGGTACCCTCGCGAAGATCCGCTATCTGCTTGCTCTGCGGATCAAATTGACCGGGTTGTGCGGTCTTGCGAGCCTCGTCGGGTTGTTCGGGCCGACGTCTTGCCGGTGCTGGCGGATGCCGCGTCCGGGCCGTAGGTGTGGTCATATAGTTCATAAGCGCCAAACGCTTGTTTGATAGGTCAGCTATTAATGATAGGCCCTGGAGCCGGCCTACCCAACAAGCGTTACTCGACAGTGTGAGGACGCCGGCGCGATGACTTGCCGGGCGGCACCGGTCAGGTGGCCGCCAGCGCCTTGTCGGTGGCGCCGTCGCGGTCGCTCATGAGAAACAATCAGGAGAGCCCCATGTTTCAAGGGATTTACGCGGCTGGGGTGATCTGGAAACCGAGGGCAGTCGCGCGGCGCCGGAGCGCGACTGCCCTCGGTTTCCAGATCACCCTAACCGTTCCGCTAGCTTTGAAAGCCGTCTGATTGTTTCTCATGAGCCTACTGAAGCTACGTGTACCGCACCGCACGGGGGCGCGTCAGCAGAAATTGCGGCTGCTTGTGGCAAGGCTGCCCAACAAGGATTGATGGATTGATTGCTCAACGTGCTCGGCGCGGCACTTTTGTGCCATGTAAGAAACGGTGTTTTCTGTCCGCTTGCCTCGCTGCGAGTAACACTCCTGCTGCTCTTCTTGGTCGGACCGTGCTGTTATCTGGTATCCCTTTGATTTCGATGCAATCTACTGAGGTAGCTGCCCCTAGCATTCATGCGGGGTTCCGGCTGGTGCCCACAAGGAATGCCCATGAAATCAATCACTTGCTGACTGGTCTGTTCGCCGTATCCACAGATATGCCGATCGGAGCAGGGGCCTAGTGGCGGGGGCGGGGCGATAAGCCTCCGAAAAGCTGAGTCGCGGCCGACGGATGACCCCAAGCTCTCGCCGGCCGGAGGATGTATGCCGCGGATGGCGACGAACGACCGGAGCGGCGGTGGGGTGTGACGCTCCTTCTTTGCGTGAAGGACGGCAGGTCAGTCTTACGCCCCGATAGTCTTGTCAGCGGAATTGGTGTCCGATGCCACCGCGGCATTGCTGGTCAGGGGCGTTCCGCTTTGGCAACGCGACCTGCGGGCACTCATACAGCCACTACTGTTGCCACCGAAAGCTCGGCGCGCCCGCAATCCCGGGCGCAAGCCGCTGGACGATACGGCCGTGCTCACGGGCATTCTTTTCGTCCTGAAGTCCGGCATTCCCTAGGAGATGCTGCCCCAGGAAATCGGTTGTGGCGCCGGCATGAGTTGCTGGCGACGTCTGCGCACAAGGCAGAAGGTCGTGTTCGCGACTGGGCGGATATTTCTGAGGCATCGAAATTAGGCGTTCCCAGCCAAACTATTGGGCTCGCTAGGCGACGCCGAAGGAAGTTCCGCAAAGGGCGGCACAATGATCTCGTCATCGGCGTGAGCGCCCTCAACCAACGCGGAGGGCAAGTTCTTCCCCGGCTTCACCCCCAAGGCACGCAACATCTCAGCTTGCCGAATCGCATTTCCCTTGCCGGTGGCCAGCTTGCTATGGGCATCGTCATACGCTGCCTTTGCCTGCCCCAGCTTCTCGCCAACCTTTTGCAGATCGCCAACAAATCCGCATAGCTTGTCGTACAGCTCAGCGCCACGTTTCGCGATGTCCTGCGCATTTCTGCTCTGATACTCCTGGCGCCAAAGGTGAGCAACGGTTCTAACGACGAAGAGCAGCGTAGACGGGCTGACAAGCAGAACGCTCTTTTGCCAAGCGTCCATGAAGAGTTCGCTGTCGTTGGTTACCGCGACCATGAATGCTGGCTCGATGGGTATCCGAGTCCACTCCAAGCATCGCGAATGGCAGATCGGCAGCCACTTTGTCGAACCCTTCGATTACCAGCATCTGGTTGCGCGTCCTCATGGCCACGCATTCTGTCCAGCCGCTGGCGATGTCGGTCAACGTGAGGGTGTGGACGAAGTCACCGTCGGTCTTCGGGCCGCCACAGTGTTCGACCATGTCGATCTCGAAGTAGCCGGGTGGYGGATCGCGCCAGTCGGCGAAGGTGCGTACCGGGATGCTGCGTCGGATGGCCGAGCCGACGCCTTTGCGGCGTTTGCGCTGCCCGTCGATGTGTGAACGCGTAGCGGCCAACATGCGATCGATGGTCGCCGCGCTGACTTGAAAGAGCTTGGCCTTGATGACCGGATCCAGGTCCAGATGGCCGTGCCGTTCCATGGCATCAACCAACGTCGGGATCAACGCCTTCAGGCGCTTGCCGCAGACCCTGTCGGCCGCTTCCCACAACACCGTCAACGCCTGGCGAACTGCCTCGTCGTACAGCCGGTCGCGGTCGCGCGTCGCCTTCGTCGCCGCGGACGCCACCTGCTGCCGCAGCAGCCGGATGGCGTGCTTGCGGTGATACCCAGTCAGGGCCACGAACTCATCGAGAATCGTGATCCGGTCACCGAACGCCGCGCTGCGATACCGCACTCGCAGCGCTTCGAGCAACTCCTTGCGTGTCGTCATGCTGATTTGCCTCGTCACGTTGTGCTGCTCCCGCCGGACAATCCGACTGGTAGCAAACTACGTGAGGCAACAGGTCAGCACGGGTTGCAGTTCTGATGAGTCAATGCGCCGGCCAAGATGTTTGTCGGTAAACCGGACATCCTGCTTGACGCTATCCACGCGCTGATGCCCAGGCGTTCCGCCGCGCGCCAACGCGCCAGACGTCCATCCAACACGGCCTGAATGGCCTTAAGCCGGTCCAGTTCACGCATGCTCATGGTGATGGTTCCTTGCCCATGCATGGCTGGCTCCCGTGTACGAAGGAAAGCTGGTCAGGATAGGCCGCTAAAGTCGCTAGGTGACATTTCTATTTGGCTCAGAGGTGACATTACTAATTGGGGCTAACATTTATTGTCCAGGCTAAATTCAAATGTCCTCCCGGTGGCTAGCAGGCTGCTGAAGTACTCGCCGCACACACGGTATGCTTTCCGCCCGAGCAGGTGAGCACTGCTTGATTTCACAATCCGGAAACTACGCGCCCCGGAATCGAGTTTTTCGGCTGTTGGGCGCCCATTTCCAGCTTTCTTTGCCCGCTT
>NZ_JBFTSF010000400.1:0-4751 GCF_056399905.1 Cupriavidus sp. 01L46 | reverse complement strand
CCCGGATTTCGAGCCAACTTTCGGCTAGCCCCAATCATGCAAACTGAACACACCCAGGAACACGGTCACAACATCGATGCATCGCGCCGGCAACTGCTGGTAGGTAGCACTGTTGGCGCCGCGGCCGCATCGGTGGCGTCGCTTGCCGCACTGACGCCCACGGCCGCGCAAGCCGCGCCAGCCAGCAGCCGCGCCACGAAGCAGGGCCACTACATCACGACCAAAGACGGCACGCGCATCTTCTACAAGGACTGGGGCACGGGCAGCCCGGTGGTGTTCTCGCACGGCTGGCCGCTCAATGCCGACGCCTGGGACGCCCAGATGCTGTGCCTGGTGCAGAAGGGCTTTCGCGTGATCGCCCATGACCGTCGCGGCCATGGCCGTTCGGACCAGCCCGCGCAGGGCAACAACATGGACACCTACGCCGACGACCTCGCCGCGCTGCTGGACGCCCTCGACATCAAAGGCGCCACACTGGTTGGCCACTCCACCGGCGGCGGCGAAGTGGCGCACTACATCGGCCGTCATGGCACGAAGCGCGTGGCCAAGGCGGTATTAATCGGCGCGGTGCCGCCAATCATGCTCAAGACCGCGGCCAATCCGAACGGGCTGCCAATGGAAGTGTTCGACAGCATCCGCAAGAACGTGACGGAGAACCGCTCGCAGTTCTACAAGGACCTGACTACGCCCTTCTTCGGCTTCAACCGCCCCGGCGCAAAGGTTTCGCAGGGCACCATCGATGCGTTCTGGGCACAGGGCATGACAGGTGGCATTCTGGGCCAGTACGCATGCATCAAGGAGTTCTCAGAGGTGGACTACACCGAGGACCTGAAGAAAATCACCGTGCCAACGCTGATCCTGCATGGTGACGACGACCAGATCGTGCCCATCGACAACTCGGCCCGCCTGTCGGCCAAGATCGTCAAGAACGCCACGCTCAAGGTCTACCCGGGCGCATCGCATGGCATGTGCGTAGTCAACGCCGATCAGGTCAATGCCGACCTGCTTGCCTTTCTGAACAGCTAAGCCGCGATGTCAGTTACCCGCCGGCAATTCATCGCCTCTGCTGCCGCCCTCGGTGCGGCGGCCTCTTCGGATCTTCTCGCCATGACCCCGAACCCGACTCCCGACCTGATCCTCGTCAACGGCAAGTTCGCCACGCTCGACAAGTCCAACCCGCAAGCCGACGCGGTCGCAATCCACGACGGCCGCTTCGTGGGGGTGGGCATGCGCCAGGACATCATGAAGCTCTCGGGGCCGCAGACAAACGTGATCGACCTGAACGGCCGGCGGGCCATTCCCGGGCTGATCGACAGCCACATGCACATCATCCGCGGCGGGCTGAACTACAACATGGAGCTGCGCTGGGACGGCGTGCGCTCGCTGGCCGATGCCATGCGCATGCTCAAGGACCAGGTGGCACGCACGCCCGCGCCGCAGTGGGTACGCGTGGTCGGCGGCTTTACCGAGCATCAGTTCGCCGAAAAACGCCTGCCGACCATCGAGGAACTGAATGCGGCGGCGCCGGATACGCCTGTGTTCATCCTGCACCTGTACGACCGTGCCATCCTCAACGGCGCCGCCCTGCGCGCAGTCGGCTATACCAAGGACACGCCGAACCCGCCGGGCGGCGAGATCGTGCACGACAAGGCCGGCAACCCCACGGGCCTGCTGCTCGCCAAGCCAAACGCCACGATCCTCTAYGCCACGCTGGCCAAGGGCCCCAAGCTGCCGCCCGAGTACCAGAAGAATTCCACCCGGCATTTCATGCGCGAGGTGAACCGTCTTGGCGTGACCGGCGTCATCGACGCTGGCGGCGGCTACCAGAACTACCCGGAGGACTATCACATCATCGAAGAGCTGCACAAGGACGGGCAGCTCACGGTGCGCCTGGCCTACAACCTGTTCACGCAGAAGCCCAAGGAAGAGCTGAGCGACTTCAAGACCTGGACATCGACCGTCAAGCCAGGCCAGGGCGACGACCTCTACCGCCACAATGGCGCCGGCGAAATGCTGGTCTACACGGCGGCCGACTTCGAGGACTTCCGTGTCGAGCGCCCCGACATGGCGCCGTCGATGGAAAGCGACCTGGAGCCGGTGATCCGCCTGCTGGCGGAGAAGCGCTGGCCGTGGCGGCTGCATGCCACCTATGACCAGACCATCTCGCGCGCGCTGGATGTCTATGAGAAGGTAGCCAAAGACATCCCGTTCGACGGCCTGAACTGGTTCTTCGACCACGCCGAGACGATTTCCGACCGCAATATTGACCGCATCGCTGCGCTCGGTGGCGGCATCGCGGTGCAGCACCGCATGGCCTATCAAGGCGAGTACTTTGTCGAACGCTACGGTGCCAAGGCTGCCGAAGCCACGCCGCCAATCAAGAAGATGCTCGAGAAGGGCGTCAAGGTGGGCGCCGGTACCGATGCCACGCGCGTGGCGTCGTACAACCCGTGGGTATCGCTTTACTGGCTGACCACGGGCAAGACCGTCGGCGGCATGTCGATGTATCCACAGGCCAACCTGCTCGATCGCGAAACGGCGCTGCGCCTGTGGACCGAGGCCAACACGTGGTTCTCATCCGAAGTGGGCAAGAAGGGCCAGATCAAGGTGGGCCAGCTGGCCGACCTGGCCGTGTTGTCGGCCGACTACTTCTCGGTACCGGGCGACGACATCCAGGACATCACGTCGGTGCTGACCGTGCTCGGTGGCAAGGTGGTCTATGGCGACAGCGAATTCGGCAAGCATTCGCTCGACATCCCCCCCGCGATGCCGGACTGGTCACCGGCCCGCCACGGCAGCCAGTACCAGCCGCGCCCGCAGGCCCAGGCGCGCGCACTGGCGCTGAACACCGCGTGCGGCTGCGCCAGTTCGTGCGGCGTGCATGCCCATGCGCATGCCAAGGCCTGGACCTCGGGCGTGCCGACGTCGGACGAAAGCACGTTCTGGGGCGCGCTGGGCTGCTCGTGCTGGGCATTCTGATCCACGTTGTCCACATCGGAGAGCGGCCATGACCATCTCGACACCCCCGCTAACCACGGCCGGCAACAATACCCACCGGCTGCCTCGCTGGCTGCGCTGGATCGCCCTGCTTTTGCTGTGCGCAGCCTACCTGCAGGGCGGTTTGGTCAAGCTGTTCGTCTTCTCCAGCGCCGTGACAGAGATGCAGCACTTCGGCCTGTCGCCTGCTGTTCCGCTGGCCGGGGCGACGATTGCGCTGGAGCTTGGGGCGTCGGCAATGATCCTGACCGGCTTCTGGCGTTGGCTCGGCGCACTGGCGCTGGCGGCGTTCACGCTGATGGCCACGTTCCTGGCCAACCGGTTTTGGAGCGCACCGCCCGAAGCGCAGTTCATGATGGCCAACGCGTTCTTCGAACATCTGGGCCTGGTGGGTGGGTTCCTGCTCGTGGCGTGGGATGACCTTCGCACGCGGAGACAACCGTGACGCAATCTGCCATCTCCGCGGCCAAGCCTGCATCGGGCGGCAYGTTTGCCCCGCTGGCCCAACCCACGTTTGCGGTACTGTGGGTGGCCACGATACTACCGCGCTGATCCCGAACCGCATGCGGCTGCCGCGCGGCGAAGACGGACTGGGCCTGCCGCCGGCGTAGCGCCGCCCCGATATCCCCCGTTTCCAACCTTGTCTCATATGAAGCTCTATCTCATCTCCCTTGGCGCCGGCATCCTGGTCGGCATCATCTATGCATTGATGCAGGTCCGCTCGCCTGCGCCGCCCGCAATTGCTTTGATCGGGTTGCTAGGCATGCTGATTGGCGAGCAGGTTGTGCCGCCGGTCAAGCGCATGCTGGCGGGCGAGCCAGTCACCATTGCATGGTTCCGCGGCGAATGCGTCCCGAAGATTACGGGTACACCGCCCAATGCGGACACGACCGTTGAACCGTCGGCAGCCCTCCGCGCGCGTAGCAAAGAAGGGAACCAGTAACGCCATGAGTCGTCTCCGAAACCAGCCCGAAGCACTTACCAGCCGTACTAACGCAATTGGGCCCCAGCGCATTTACGTCGCCTTGGCAGCGTCCTTGTCCGCGGCCGCCGCACCTGCCGTGGCGGACAGCAATGTGGCGGTCTATGGTCGGCTGAACACAGCAATCGAGTATGTGACCGTGACCACCGCAACCGACGGCACCAGACTAGGCAATACGGCGCGCCTCACGAATAACCGCTCCGTGTTCGGCTTACGGGGCGAGGAACAGTTGGCCAACGGGATCAAGGCGATCTGGCAAATCGAAAGCGCCCTGTCGATTGACAACGGCGCGGGGCAAATCGCCGCACGAGATACCCGGCTCGGCCTGCAGAGCCCGTACGGCACCCTCTTCATGGGCAACTGGGACACACCATACACAAGTGCGACCAAGAGCTACGACCCGTATTACCCCACCACCGCGGGTTACATGGCGCTGATAGGCAATKGCGCTGCGTCTACCAGCGACAATGTCCAGAACACCAGCTCATTTGATCGACGACAGAAGAACTCATTGCACTACCAGTCGCCGACGTGGCACGGCTTGAGCGGCGCCATTGCCTGGGGATTGCCGGARGAAAAGACAACGGTGCCGCGCAATCCCGCGCTGTATTCCTTTGCCACCGCCTATGACCACGGCAACCTGAACCTGACGCTTGCCTATGAGATCCACCAGCGCTATCAGACCAGCGGACGCAATGACGATGCAATCAAGGCAGGAATTTCCTACCAGTTCCCGTCGACACGCGTCAGTGCCCTGTATGAACGCCTGCAC
>NZ_JBFTSF010000399.1:0-5242 GCF_056399905.1 Cupriavidus sp. 01L46 | reverse complement strand
TAGTGATTCTATTGAGGCTAATGGTGAAGGGGCGAAGCATAAGGTCAAGTTTGAGCCTTTCGTCGGAATCGGCCCTCGCAGGTTTGTTGATTTATTTTCGATGAGTTTGAGTAGTGGTAGAAATATTGTGCGGAAAGAAGGTGGGAAGGTGGTTGACTGGAGTAGAACTGGGGCTGAACTCAGGGTCCCAATGATACCGCTTTCGTATTTAGAGGCAGAGGTAATTCTTGTTAATGAGCTTTCAGCGATTGTTGTTGAAAATAAGGAGGTGATCCATGGCGACAAATAATTTTGAAAGGGCTCGTTCGTTAGTAAATGCCTGGCCGGAGTGGAAGCGCTCCTACGTTCTGACCAAGGATTCTGCGAGGGCTACGTCAGTCACTGAAAATAAAATTAGTACGGTTAGCAATTCTGAAAAAAAAATGAGTAATACGGTGAATGAGGACTTGCGAATTCCAAATCATGGAAGGAAGGACTAGGCCGGTACTCTGAGGCGTATGCTTTTTTGCGGGCAGAGTCGTCGGTTGCTGACTCTGCCCACGATACGGCAACAGCGGAATGGGTACGCGCTTGGCTTCGTTTTTGGCTGAAATCGTGTAGCGCATTCGGCGCCTGCTAGCCTAAAGGCTAGCGCGCTACTKCTACTGATCCAACGAAACTGTTTGTACAATCATCTCGAACTCGGCGAGGAGATCAGGCTGTCTCTGGCGCAGGAAGGCGGAAATTGATTCGTTCTCCAGTAACTTCCCYAGGTACCCCTTGGCCAACACAAGATTGAGGACGTCCTGGCCATATGTCTGTTCGACGAGCTTATATTGTCCCTGCAGATTTCCCATCTCACGCTCCATCTTTCCCATTTGCTCTTGGGTAACACCAGTCAACTTCTTAGGCTTCTTGCCATTGATTAAAAGAGGAACTGGCGTTGCAACCAGCAGCGCCTCGGCATAGGCCACCGTGAGATTGTTCGCAGAGACCATGAGCTCGATGCACTCCACTTGTCTCGTAGGCTTCATCTTCCGAATTGCACGCGACAACTCTGGTGAGAATTGGCGATCCTTGAGTAGCTCAGTTGCCTCGGGGCAGATCCCGTTGAGAAGGGTGATCTTCTTCTGGATATGTGAGACGTCGACGCTCAATGCTCTGGCCAGGCGCTCTGGAGAGACGCCGCGGTCGATGGCGCGTCGAAGCATGAGGTGCTCTTGGATCGTGGACAGTCGATTGATGCGGTTGTTATACGTGTACATTTCGTCATCTGTAGCGACGAGGCAAGATGCTTCAACGTAACCCAGGTCGCGAAGTGCAATGAGTCTAATGTGGCCGTCGAGCAGGACATGTTGCCCTGATTGTTGGTTCGCGGCAGTTACCGTAAGGGGTTCAATTAGGCCGATCTCCTCTATCGAAGATTTGATTTGCTTGAACTTCCGAGAGATCCCTATCCCGTCAGGCGGTCTCCGAGATGGAAGGATGCAGACGACTGGGACGCTGAGTGGTTCCGGTATAAATCCAAGTGTGACGCCGCTCATGACAGGCTCCCACCAGGCCAGACCCGCTCGGACAGATACTTCGGCAAGGTGGCCAAGTCCTCGGCTCGAAGGAGATTCACAAAGTTCTCGTCCACAAACAGCTGACGAAGCGCACCTATTACAAAAAGAAGGCGTTGCTGCGCGAATTCCGCTTTTCTTACAATCGCCTTTTGGCGCTCAACCTCGTTCTGATACGTGCGCACAAGGCTTGAGCTCGTGACATCGCTCATCTTGCGCGGCATCCTATGCGCTGCTGATCTTCCCAGAGTCTGCCTCCGTTCGATGACGCGCCGGGCATCCATCAATTGCTTTCCGCGGAGTTTTCCGGATTCATACGCCTCTTGTAGTGCCGCTTGAACGGCCTTGTCGTCGTCACCGGCACCCACAATTGTCAGGGCGACATTGAGCGGAATGCTTCCTTTCTCAACAGCTACAAGAAGGCGTTCTTCGCCCTGCTGCAACAGGGTCAGTATCCCCTGGACGTACTGCTGGGTAAGGCCGGTTTTCTCGGCGATGTTTTTTGGGGTGTACCCCTGGTCATGCAGTTGTCTTATGCCAGACAGTAGCTCCAGGGACCTGCACTGGCGGCGCGCTATGTTCTCCGTAAGACTCATGAGAAACGCATCCTCGTCACTCACGTGAACAACAAGCGCAGGAATTGTTGTCTCCCCGAGTGAGCGGAATGCCTTGAGTCTCCCCTCGCCGCATACGAGCATGTATCGCTCATCTCCGTTTGCGCCCGCGCGCGGTGTGACGGTGATGGGCTTCTTAAGTCCTATTAATTTGATGTTGCCGACTATCTCTTCGAAGACGCGGCCGTTTCGCTCCCGGGGATTGAGGACCTGGACCCGATCAATGGGGATCATCCGGACTTCACCGGGTTGTCGCTTCTCGATCATGCTGACCTCCGAACCTTCGCGCGAGCTGCCATTCCATACAAGTAATCAAGCGTGTCAAATCTGTAGCTCTCGAACTCAACCGGGTTCCGGTCGGCTAGGTTGATGCGCGGCMGACAGAAGTCGAGCCTCGGGAGCAAGTAGTAGTCCAAGGGGGCTGCGTTCGCGTGATCCAATCTCACCGCGACTGTGATATCCGGCACTAAGCTTGTATCGAATCGCACCTTCCAGTGGCTATGCCCGTTCTCATGGGCTTGGCAGCGCGCCAGGACGAGCGAGGCACTGAATTCTCGGTTCACGGTGAGCATATCGGTCGCAGGGTCGCGAGTCACCACACCGCCGAGAGCGGCAATCTGTTCCTCCGTTTGTGCCACGATTTCGGGATGGAGGCGCCTGAGGAAGCGGTTCGTTTCCACATATCGATAGTCCCGATCTGGAGTGAATCCAACTGTTTGGTAGGCGCGAATGAGGCTGCCGAAGCGATACACATAAACAGAGGTGGATGGCATCCCTTCGGTCTCATCGATGACCAGGCCGGAGAGGAAGGCTCCGATCTCCACTCGGGAGATCGCTGGGGGCGCGCACACAGACAAACTTAGCAGCTGTCGCGCTCCTGCGTGACACGTCATCTCTTTGCAATCGTGATCTGGTCTGCTCCCGGCCGCGCCAGGACGGTAATTCGGACGATCCACGAGTCCATCTTTGCAATCAGTCCGGAGGACGCGGGAGCGAGCGCGTAAAGGCCAGAGGGTATGGCTGTCAGCTTCCGCCACGCGTCCATCTTTGCAATGCGCCGCTTTACGTTCCGGCGGCGCTGCTGTTCTCGGTTTCGATCGCTGTAAGCTGGGTGTCGGATGCGATACAACCGCCAATAGTCCGCATGATCTGAGGCCCACACGCGCTGCGCCCGGGCTTGGTTCTCCCGGTAGTCGGCGTCGGTGCGCAGCCGCTGTCGCTGCCATTCGCGACGCCGCCGCCGCTGGCAGTCAGGGGACGGACAGAAGCGCTGACCGGGCGTCTGAGGTCGGACCTCGAAAGGCAGTCCGCACCCTGGGCACTGCCGGATGACTTTCATGCGCTTTGCTCCCCACCGGCAGTGAACCGGAAGCGATGACGAGGGTCGCGAGCGTYTACCCCGCTCGGGCGCTATTAGCTAACTAGATACTTAAAAAATGCTCAAGAAGCTATCTAGCGATTCTGCGAGGTTCGGTATGGGTTGTCAGCTCGATCCCTACGAAAGGAACCAAGTCAGAAGCGCGTTCGTAGAGACGGGGGAAGTGCAATGGGGCGCCTGCGGAGTGAATCTTGGGGCACCTGCACGACGGTCCAACTAAATCTGGATCGAGTTCACGGTAGTCCAGCTAATTCGCGTTCTTTTGTGCGGGGCCCGTGCCGAAGAATCTTTTCAAGTGCTTGATTTACTTAGAGTCGTAGTCCAGCGATCTCCGGTTTCGCACAGTAGATGTGTCTAGCTAGGTCTTCGGACTTTTAATCCGATGGTCGCGTGTTCGAGTCACGCACGACCCACGAGTATGTCGAAGGGCCTGTGGCGCAAGTCACGGGCCCTTTTTCATTTCTACGCACGCACCCAGTCCATAGCCGGCCAAGGTGCGGTCGATTCCTCCCTGCAGCAAATTCCTTCCCAAGACCTAGCCGGCATCGACGGTTGCATGTCTTCGCATGATGCGGTAAGATTTTCTTACCGCACCGTACAGTGCTTTGCTGAGGGTCTAGACATGACACAACTCGAATTGGAAGAGCTTCTGATTGCCGCCGTAGCCAACATCCAGAAGATGAGCGGTCGTGACGAGACGGAGGTCTCTGCCGACACGGTTCCACTCGATGACCTTCCTGGCTTCGATAGCTTGAATGGTGTTGAGGTCACGGTGGAAGTGATCGAGCAGCTTGAACTACCCTTAGAGGTTAATAATATTTTTGTCGCTGACGAAAAACCCATCTCAATCAGGGATGTTGCGAAGATGCTGTCTGAACTCGACCCAAAATTGGGTGGGCAAGTAGGAGTTTAAGATGTCTATTTCGGATCGCCTTCGGGAAGCACGTGAGATTGCTGGATTGTCACAAGGGCAGCTCTGCAGATTTGCCGATTACCGCTGGCACAGATCTCCCCACACGGTTGCTTACGCTGCGCCCGGGTGCGTCCATCGCAGCGCGCCTCGTGCTGGATGCGGCCTGCATGCCTGCAGATTCCGTTGCACTGATTGGTGCGTTGATCGTTGTCCGCGACGGGGTGATGGAGTATCGCTCCTTCGGACAGGTCGACATTCCCCGAAAGGCCGTGCCCGGGCAATAGCTGCGGTCCGGCGACACCTGTGGCGGCAATGTCGCTTCGGTGCTCCGATTGGTCTACTTGTGGTGGGTCGTGATGCAACGGCCGGCTCTGCCGCCACTCCGCGCGGCACCGACACCCCTGCGTTCCCCAACTTTCCATACTTCTGGTGCGGCAGCGCACCAGAACCGTGCCGTGCGCACGTAACTGCCGCCTGCCACGGGCGTCTTCGGCCGCCATTGCGGCGTTTTCCATCCCTGGACACCCCCAAAGTCACTGGCACGGTTGTTGCGATGCAGAATTCAAGTGACTTGAATTTAGAGAAAGTCGCATGTAGTTTTGCTCGAGTGACTTGAATACCAACCGTTTGTCCACGTGTCGAAGGGGATGAGAGTGCGCAAGAAGAACACCGTAGTTGCCGCTGCCTTGTTGCTGGCCTCGGCCGGGTTGGCCGGGATGTCCGCGCCGGCTGCCGCCAAGGATGTCGTCAAGATTGCCTTCGTGGGCCCGCTGACTGGCGGCGTGTCGTCCATCGG
>NZ_JBFTSF010000398.1:0-4828 GCF_056399905.1 Cupriavidus sp. 01L46 | reverse complement strand
GCTTTGTCACCTTGCCGTTATGCGCTAGGCGAAATCGCCCGGCGGGTCGTCCGGGATGGTCCACTTGATCGGCTTTTCTTCAGTGGCCGGTGGCGGCTTCTGCGATCGCGAAGGGGGTTGGGRCGCAATCTGAGACAGGAGTTGAGCGGACGATACATTGACGGTTTCCTCATCGCCGTCTTCTGACCAATACCTGAGCGTCACTGACATGTTCCTCTCCGGTAAGTGACTCAAAGAACCCCAGCTGCAAGTCGCGCAGGAGGGGGCCAACTCTTACCTTAGAACCATCTGGCGTACTTGCTTGTCGTCAATGGCGATGGCGATGGCGATGGCGATGGCATACGCAGGCGGCGCCCGGAATGGACAAAGCCGCACGCCAGGACGGCGTGCGGCTTTGTCGTGCGAGCCGTCTTTCAGACCGGCTGGCGCCAAGGCTTCAACAGATCACCCGATCACCCGATCACCAGTTCGCGTCGCTCTTGGGCGGCCCCAGGGACTCTTCCTTGCGCGGTGCTGCCTTTTTCTTGGGCTTGGTATCAGCCGCCGGCGGCGCAGGCGGAATCTCCGCGCGCAGCTGCAGGGAGCCAGCTGGAATATCGTCGAGCTTTACCTTGACGTCTTCCAGATGCCCATACGACAAGGAGGGCGTGACCCGGTCCACCACCACGGTGCAGCACTCCTGCTCGGTACGTCCGAGCGAGCGGCCGGTCTGCGGATCGCGCAGCTCGTTGCCCAGCATGACGACCTGATAGGCCGTGCCGCTGCTCACCGACTGGCCACCCTGGCTCAGGACCACGTTGTGGCCATCGCGGGAGGCCACGCTGACGGGGTAGAGGCGCACCAGGATATCGGCTACCACCTTGGAGACGACGGCGCCTTCCATGGCGTCCACGCGCTCGCCTGCCGCGCGTCCGGCGTCGCCCTTGGCGGTATTGCTRAACAGGACTTCGCTGGTGGTCACGTTGACGAACTTCTGCGAGACCGACCAGTGCCCTGGCACGCCGGCCTCGCCATCTGCATTGGCGCGGCGTCCCGGCTCGAACGCATTGACGCGGCCAAACCAGATCAGGTCCGCGCCGAGTCCCTGGCCGAGCTTGGCGAACTGGTCCGCCGAGGTCTGGCCATTCGAGATGCGATCCATTTCGTCACCGAGCTCCGGTGCCACATCGCGCTCCAGCACGGTGAAGCGTCCGCTCTGCGTCAGCGCGTCCATAATGCGCTGGCGCAGCTCGGCGGCGATGCGCACGGTGTCGCCGCCGGCGCGGCTGTCCACGCGCAGCGGGGCGATGGCGATGCGCAGCTTGCCCTGGTCCGCCGGCGCCTTGTACTTGGCCACATTGGCTTCGATGGTGGCCTTGATCATGCGCTCGGTCAGGCCGGGCTCGCTGATCTCGATCACCTTGAAGTTGCTGATGGCGCCACGGCTGCTCTGGCTCACCAGCTCCGCGAAGCCGGCCGAGCTCAGCGTGAGCGGATCGCGTCCCACGGCCAGGCCCAGCACCGACTTGAACTGCGTCGACGACTGCTCGATGGTCATGCCATTGACCTGCATGACGGCCTGGCGCAGTGCCTGGTCGATAGCTTCGGCCGGCGTATGGCCAAGCCCGGTGGTGGTGACCCGCACCTTTTCGACCTGGCCCACGTCGGGTGCGCCACTGCCGCTTGCCACCGGCGCAGAAGCGCCCGCGGATGCGGCGGCCGGTGGCGGCTCCGCGTCACGGCCTTTGCAGCCTGCCACCGACACCGTCAATGCGAGGCCGCAGACGGCCAGCGCACGATGCCATTTCATGGGGAGTGTTCCGCTCTGGTTCACGATGGCAACAGGCTTAGAACTTGGCCGAGAGTGCCGCGGTGGCATCCTTCGGCACGGGGATTTCGTTGCTCTTCGCGTATGCGGTGGCAGCCTGCAGCGTGCTGCCCAGGCGGGTCACGTGGCCCGGTGCTTCGCTAGCGATGTAGGTGCCCGTCGACAGCTTGTTGGTCAGCGTCAGCTTTTCCATCACCGATGCGCTGGTGAGTTGCGACTGTGCGGCATCCTTGAAGGCGATCAGGCTGGGACGCAGGCCCACATAGCGYAGCACGCCCAGGCCAAGGTGCTTCATGCCTTCGACGTACGATTGCTTGCCGGCGGCATCGATCTTGGTGTTCGAGTCTTTCAGCTTGGCTTCGATGGCGGCCGAGGCTTCGCTCTGCAGCTTGTCGGAGTCCTCCAGGTTGCCCTTGGTAGCGCCGTCGGTCAGCGCGTCAGCGGTCGCCTTTGCCTTGGCCGACAGTTCCTTCAGGCCAACCGCGTCCGCCAGGTGGGACTGGGCCACCAGCACTTCGCGGCCGGCAGCCACGTAGGCCTTGGACAACTGATCTTGCGCGCCGCTTGCATCGGCGGTGGCGCCGCTGCTGGACGAGGACGAACCACCCGTCAGGCTGCCCAGCGAAGGCAGGGCGTGGGCCTGGCCAGCGGCCAGCAGGGACAGTGCAGCGATCGAGATGACTTTCTTCAACATGTTTGTTCTCCAGGGAAAGCAAAGGGGTAGGGAGGCCGGCCGTACGGTACCGTGACGCGCTTGCGCCGGCCTGGGAGCAATTAGCGGACCTTGGCGTTGTTCAGTTGCGCCGCCAACTCACGTGCTGCCGAATCGGCCGCGCGCTTGAGCGCGTTGGTCTGTGCCACGCTGGCGTCCGGGCCGGTGCCGGCGTACTGGACCGGGCCGACCGACGACACCGTGCGCGGGAAACGCGTGGTCACGTCAAGCAGCTTGGCCGTTACCGTCACGTACACGCGGGTCAGGCCGGTGACCGGGTCGCTGTCCTGCATGCCGATGTCGAGCGTGCCGAGCGCCAGGTAAGGGACCTGGGCGGTCTGCAGGCCCAGCACGGCCTCTCGCATGGTGGCGGGCTGCAGGTCGTTGCCGCTCTTGTAGTCGTTTTCCAGCGCGCTGATGCGCAGGTGGCCACCCGAGGAGGGCTCGACATAGGCGGCTTCCACCACCTGGAAGCCCGACTGCGCGAACACGCCGGTGAACACCGAGTTCAGGTTGCCCGACGGCACCAGGCGCCAGCTCACGTCATCCGCTTTGCGGGTGCGGCTGCCGCCGGTTTCGACGGAGACAGAGGCATTGGCCGAATAGCTGTTGCGGGTCGACTTCTCGTTGACGTTTTCCTTCATGTCCGCGCGCTTGTAGACGCGCGTATCGAAGGACTTGACGGAGTCCTGCTGGCGCGCCACGAACAGGAAGGTCAGCGGGGATTTCTGCGCGTCCGAGGCCGTTGCCACAGCCGCGCCGCCCTTGACCGCGTTGCGCAGCTTGGCGACGTTGATGTCGACGCGGACCACCACCGAATACTGGCTGGCGTCCTTCTTGTCTTCCTCGCTGATGATGGTCGCGCCCAGCACGAACTTGTCGAGGTTGGCCGCGACCTTGTCGCGGATGCTGTCGAAATTCTCGGCTTGCGACTCACCGCTCTCGGCGTAGTAGCGCTCGATGGCGTTGACCTGCGCAGTCTTGAAGGCGCGGTCCTTGTCCTCGGCGCTGGCCTTGCTCGAGAACACCGAACTGTCGTACTTCACGTTTGCCATGCCCTTGGATGACACCACTTGTGCCGACGCCAGGCTGCACGCGAACAAAAACAGCCAACAGAGCTGACGGATTACTTGCATGACTTGACCACTCCTCTTGTGACATCTACTTGTTTACCAACGTTGTCGCCCGACGATGCCGCAGCCAGCCAGTCGCTGTCCTGGCCGCCCAGCGAACTGGACAGCTTGGTGAACAGGCCTCGCAGGGAATCCGCGTAAGCCGGGAAATCGTCGATCTCTGACTGCGTGACGGGGACGGCTTTCACTTCGCCGTTCTTGAAATCTGCATCGAGGTACTGCTTGCCGGACATCGGCTCGCCCAGCTTGACGTGGCTGTACACCGCATAGATGTAGCTGGTGCCGGCCGCAGAGCTGCCGTACTCGACCCGCTTGAAGCCCTTCAGGTCCACCTGGATGGTGTAGTCGGGCTCAGGCAGCTTGAGGTTGAAGACCTCGCCGTCGGCGAAGCGCATCGCCATCGCATTGCCAATGGCATAGCCCTTGGTGAACGGCAGGATCGGTACGCCAGCCTTATCCAGCAGGGCTTCGCCGAACATGTCGGCGAGCCAGCCTTCGGCCACGCCGGATCCCGTCTTCAGGCCTTCGGGCAACTGGGCCAGCGCTTCAGGCGCCACGTTGACTTGCGATACCTGCAGGTAGCGGGTGCCCGACGACGGCAGCTTCGCGCCCGACAGGACCTGAGCGTAGCGATCGAACAGGCCCGGCTTGTCGCCGCCGAGCAGCAGGCGCTTGACGCGGTCGCGCTTCTCACGCTCGCTGGGCTGATGGTCGAGCACGTCGAGGTAGGTCACATTGATCGGATAGGCGCGCAGCACCGTCATGGCCTTGAAGTCGAACACCAGGGCCTGGCCACGCACGTTGGCCAGCACTTTGTACAGGCGGCCGAAGCGCTCGGACGAGATGGTCTCGCTGGTCACCACCAGTGCGGTGGCGAGAGCCTGGTCGCTATGCTTCAGGCTGGCCATGCCGTCGCTGGACAGCGTGAAATTGGCGGGCGGGCGCGCGGCCAGAGACCGGCTGATGGCCTTGTTCGGCGCGCTGCCGGAGGCGGTCAGCTCGGCCTCGACCTGTCGCGTAACCGGGAAGCGGGCCGCGATCTGCTGAGCGTCGCCGGCATAGGCAAAGCCGGCAAAGGCGACGCTGTCGGCAGCGGCTGCCTGGGTAGCCGCGAGGGCAGTAAACAGCAAAACGACAAGTCGGTAAGCTTGCATGGGCAGAGTCAAAAATGAAAGG
>NZ_JBFTSF010000397.1:0-4874 GCF_056399905.1 Cupriavidus sp. 01L46 | reverse complement strand
GACACGGGGACGCCGTGCCGCTTCAGTGCCGCGGCAAGGGCCCTGGCGCCCGCCTCCCCGCTGTCACCGGCACGATAGAACTGCCGCACCGGCTTTGTCGCCTTGCCACCTCCCCCATCCAGGATCCGCTTCGCGATCAATTCCGCTTCCAGCAACACGCCGCTGGAGAAGTACAGGGAATAGAAGTCGGCATCGCCATTGACCGGCACCTCCACATTCGGGAACAGGCATGGCACCGCCTCCTGCTCGCAGAATGCGTGTACCGGCGCCCAGTTCCTGCCACCGAGCCCTGACACCACGGCGAAGACCGGTTGCGCCGCCATATGCCGCCTGAGCTGATCCTGCCAGGTCGCTTCCGGGCCGGTCAGTTCCCAGACATGCAGTTGCCAGCGGCGATTGACCATGAACATCATCTTGCGCGATGCACGCAGCGCGGGAGTCGGCCCGAGCGGAAAGGTATTCTTGTCGGCGAAGTAGTGCTCGAGCACATCCAGCATGCCGCGTCGTTTCACGGGATCGGCGTCCGGCGTGACGATGGTGGCAAAGTGGAGCACGGTATCCGTGACCYCGGACGGCCTGCGCTGGTCCAGCCGCTTCAGGTACGCGATCAGTACGGCCATGTCKGCGTCGTTCAGCGCGAACTGCGGCATCAGGTAGTTCAGCGGCCGGCCTTCGGAGTCGAGGCCTTCGCGGATGGCCCTGGCGATGGTCTCGTCGGTGTACGGATCGCGATCGGCCCGCATGCCTTCGACGAAAGGCAGGTAGAGGTCGTCGAGGCTCTTGGCGCGCGGGTGGAAGAGATACCGCCCGGTGATCGGCGGTACGGTGCCAAAGCCTTCCTTGGCGCCAAGGCCGCTACGCCGGTGGCAATTGACGCAAGCCGCGGCGGCCCCCTGCATGCGCATGCCGCCGTCGCGGACCGCCTCGAGCGGCGCGCCAGAAGGCAGCACACCGCGCAGGAAGATCGGTGCGCCAGCATCCGCCGCCGGAGCGCCGCCTGCCTGCCCGCCGAACGCCGTCGCCGCGGCGGCCAGGGCGCACGCAACGAGCGTCCGCAGGGCGGATCTCCGCCCTCGTACGCTGGCGAGCAGCCCCCGGACCATGACTATGGCGCCCGCCGGACCATGCTGTCCGATCCAGGCTGCGCCTCGGCATCAATCGAAAGCGGCTTGTCCTGCCTCGGTGTGCCTGGCTTGGCGAACATCCAGTCTCCCAGCGCCGGGTTGAACGAGACTTCGTCGATCACGAGCCTGTCCTTTGCCTGGGCCGTCGCCACCCCGCTTTCGATGGTGCAGGGTATCTGCAATCCGTCGATCGTCCTGTAGTCGCGGTAGAAGACCGTCACCGTGTGCGACTGGCCGAGCACGTTGCGGGACTCCCGGTCGTACCGGATTTCCAGGAACGTCTTCGCGTCGATCCACAGCAGGCGGCTGCCGCCCGAGGGCAGCCGGATGCGAAGGCGGTATGCCTTGCGCCCTTCGACCTCATCGACACCCTCGCTCTTCACGGCAATGCCCTTGGCCTCGTAGTCCATCAGCGGTCCATCGATGACCTGCTCGTCCTGAGCGAACTTCAGCTCCTCCGTCGTGTAGGGCTGCAGATTCGGCTTGCCGGCCTGGGTCGGGTGGACTTTCCAGCCATGACTGCCATCGAAGACGCGCACGGCCATCTGATTGAGCGCCGTGATCTCGAAGCGCGTCTTGTTCGGACGCTTCATCGCCAGCATGAAGCGCGCAGGCGCGCTCGCGCTCTCCACATGCCCGACCCAGACCATGGTCTGGATCTTGCGCCAGGCATCCAGCCCTCCCTTGGCGGCGGCGTTCTTCTCCACAATCTGGGCTACGCTCAGATCCGGCGCCGTCAATGGCTCCGCCGCCGTCACCAGCGCCGAGGCAAGAACGGCGAGCACCCCAAGGGCGATCCGTCTTATCATCATGGCCCCTCCCCCTTACTTGCCGGGTAGCCTGGCCGACGCCAGCKGCGGCTTCGCAAACATGGCATCGTCCACCGGCTGATTCAGCGCCACACGCTCGATGGTCATMTTGCGGGTTTTCTGGACGCCTTCAACGGCGGTTTCCATGACATGCGGAATCTTCAGCCCGCCCTCCGCCTTGTAATCCCGGTAGTAGATGGCGACGTTATGCATTCTGCCGTCCAGCTTCCGTGGCTCGCCTTCCATCTTCAGTTCAAGGAAACTCGTTGCATCCACCCACAGGCGCCGTTCCACGTGGTCTTTCATGGTCAGCTTGAGCCTGTAGGCCTGGTGCCCCTCCACGGACTCCATGCCCTGCACTTCGACCTTGGTGCCTTTCCTGGCATAGTCGACCAGCGGGCCGTCCAGCTCCGCCGACGTCGCGGCCACCTTGGCTTCAGCGGCCGTGTACGGCTCGACCTCGTCGCGCCCCAGGAAGGGCCTGACCTTCCACCCCTGCACCCCGTCGTAGACCTGCAGGGCCGTCTGGTCCTGGAAGCGGATCTCGAACCGGCTCTTGTGCGGCCGCTTCATGGTCGCCACGTACGGCAGCTTCACGTCCTTCTTCCCGCCAACATCGAGCTGGCCCGACAGGGTCAGGCTGTTGACCGCCCGCCAGGCTTCAAGCCCGCCACGGGCAGCCACATTCCGGTCGGCGATCTGGGCGGCCGTCAGCCGGCTCCCTGGCGCGCTTTCCGTCGCCGCGCCGGCGGATCCCGCCAGCGACACCAGGCCCAATGCCAGGAAGAGAATTCGGTTCATGAGCACACCCCCCAATCCATGCCTAAAAGATCGCGCCCGCGCGCGTTCATTCAACCACCAGGCCGTCGATATGAAAGGAACCGATCATCACGTTGACGCGGTCCCCGGTTTTAATCAGGTTGCCTTTGTTGGAAAACACCATCCAGTATTCCTGGCCAACCGTCAGCGGGCCCGACTGACGAAGCTGGCCGATCTTGTCCATGACCGGTATCTGGAGAAGCGCCTGGCTCCTTCTCCCGAACAGGTAGGGCGTTGCATTCTTGTCGCTCAGGATCTTGGCGATCCACGGGTCGGTAACGCGGTAGCTGAAGCGAATCAGGTTGCCCGACGCGGTCCGGCGCACGTGCAGATCCTCGACACCGCCGTAGAGATCGTAGTAGGCCTTCGCATGCTTTGGCAGCTTCACCGGCGTATAGGGCGAGGTCCTGGCGGACGGCGAAGGCGCATGTGTCAGCGCCGCCGAAGGCGCCTCCAGCGGGAAGGCCGAGTCCGCCAAGGCCCTACCCGCCCAGACGCCACCGRCGAGCAACATCGCGATCGTCATCAAGTTTCTGGCATGGCTGGACATCTTCTTATGTCACCCCTGGCGCTCACCTGTTGCTCACCTGTTGCTCACCTGTTGCTCGCCTGTTCCTGGCTCCTCGATGCCGGAGGGGGCGCCCAGAGCCGCTCCCCTCCCCGCTTTCCACCTCGCGCTCCTCCCCCTTCTCCTAACGTATTGCCACGCCAGTCAAGGCCGAGCTCTGCGTACCAGCGCTATCGGTAATGCTGAGCGTCCCCTTCTGAGCCGAGTTCACCGCGTCGCGGAAGCTAGGCCTGAACCGCACGGCGATGGCGCAGGTGCCGTTCGGAGCCAGGCTGGTGATCCTGCTACCCGCGTTCGGGTTGACGGTGCCGCAGGTCGTCTGCT
The DNA here is from genome assembly GCF_056399905.1 of Cupriavidus sp. 01L46. Lineage (NCBI taxonomy): Bacteria > Pseudomonadati > Pseudomonadota > Betaproteobacteria > Burkholderiales > Burkholderiaceae > Cupriavidus > Cupriavidus sp. 01L46. The sequence goes on along the minus strand of NZ_JBFTSF010000397.1, from coordinate 1,230 downwards.
GTGCAACGATGACGAAGTTCGCGCTATCCACCGTGATCGCCGGGTTCGCAATGCCTGTCAACGGTACGCCTCCCGTATTCTTCAGCGTAAAGACATGAACCGGCCCTGCCTCGCCCCGCTCGACGCTGCCGAAGTCCTGGGTCGGCGGCGTCAGGCTCGCGCCGGAAGCGGCGCTTGCCACGAACTCGACCGCGCCGATATCGAACTTCGTGCCGTGCGGCCGGGCGGTACCGAAGAAGTCGTGATTCGGGGCACCCGCGTCGGTGGCGGCGTCGATTGCCGGCGAACCCGACGCGATCGCGTAGTTGCCAAGCGGCACGTTGTAGCCCGGGCTGCCAGACGAGATGCTGGCGTTGAACAGGGAGAGCGGTCCGTAGGACATATTGATCCACTGGTTGCCTTCATCCGGGGTCGCCGTCGGCATCAGGCCGAAGAGCGGGTTGGGCAAGACTGTATCCGAGATGCCCGGCGGCACGGCGAATCCGACCCCTCCACCTTCCGGCGGCACCCGCGAGCCATTGCAGTACTGGCTGACAACAGCGGGGTTGGAACCCAGGTTGCTTGCCCCCTGGTAGTCGGCGGCGTCAGTCAGGATCGAGAATTGCGGACTGAGCGTCAGGCCCGACTCATGCTTGCTCGGTCCGGAGTCGCCAAAGGCGCCGATGTCCCAGTAGATAGCCTTGGGATCGCAATAGCCCGTCGTCTTCCCGGCCTGGTTTAGCGTCGGATTCAGCGTCACCACGTTCTGCAAGCCAGGGATCGACGGATTGAGGCCGCCCACCGTGATATAGAACGAACGGTTCTGCCAGAACAAATTGTTGGCCATCACCGGGTTCGAGAACGTCGTGCAGGCAGAGGTTCCAACCGGGCAGGTTACCCCTGCATTGCTGAACGCTGCGATGAAGTTCGGCGTGTGCCGCGCCGTCTCGAGACCAGCCGGCTGGTAGGTCGACGTGGTGATCGGATCGCAAGTTGTTTCCGCGCCCACCGTGGTGCACTTCGTCGGCGGAGGTACATTGGACTGAGCGGCTGCGGGCGTGTTGAAGAGTACGCCTGCCGACGCCGTCGCGTCGTTGGAAACGATGGTGTTGTTGATGAAGTTGACGCCCACCGCATCCTGGATCGACACGCCGCCCCCTGCCCACCCCGCGACGTTGTTCGCGATGATGTTGTTGGTGACGGAAACCCGGTACCACTTCGACGCATCATTGGGACTGCGCTGTACATCGG
>NZ_JBFTSF010000396.1:0-6801 GCF_056399905.1 Cupriavidus sp. 01L46 | reverse complement strand
GCCGAAGACCACATCGAGCGCGCCCGCCTGGTGCGCGAGGCGGCCAAGGCGTGCGGCCGCGAAGTCGCCATCATGGCCGACCTGCAAGGCCCGAAGATCCGCGTGGGCAAGTTCGAGCACGGCAAGATCACGCTGAAGGCGGGTGAGCCCTTCATCCTCGACGCCACCTGCACCCTGGGCAACCAGGAGCGCGCCGGCCTCGATTACGAGGACCTGCCGCGCGACGTCGGCCCGGGCGACCTGCTGCTGCTCAACGACGGCTTGATCGTGCTGGTGGTGGAACGCGTGATCGGCCACGAGATCTTCACCAAGGTGAAGATCGGCGGCGAGCTGTCCAACAACAAGGGCATCAACCGCCAGGGCGGCGGGCTGTCGGCGCCGGCGCTGACCGCCAAGGACATGGACGACATCAAGACCGCCATGGCGCTGGGCGCGGACTATGTCGCGGTGAGCTTCCCGAAGAACGCCACCGACATGGAAATGGCCCGCCAGCTTGCCGCGGTGGCCGGCCAGCCGCACCAGCACAAGGCCCGCATGATCGCCAAGATCGAGCGCGCCGAGGCCATCCGCCCGGGCGTGCTCGAGGAAATCCTGCAAGCCTCCGACGGCATCATGGTGGCCCGCGGCGACCTGGCCGTGGAGGTGGGCAACGCGGCCGTGCCGGCGCTGCAAAAGCGCATGATCCGGCTGGCGCGGGAAGCCAACAAGCTGACCATCACCGCCACCCAGATGATGGAGAGCATGATCGTCAACCCGGTGCCCACGCGCGCCGAGGTGTCGGACGTGGCCAACGCCGTGCTGGATGGCACCGACGCCGTGATGTTGTCGGCCGAGACCGCCGCCGGCAGCTACCCGGTGGAGACGGTGGAAACTGTGGCCGTGGTATGCCTGGAGGCCGAGAAATCCGAGGTGGTCCAGCTCGACACCGATTTCCTCAACCAGACCTTTGGCCGCATCGACCAGTCGATCGCCATGGGCGCACTGTTCACCGCCTATCATTTGCAGGTAAAGGCCATTGCCGCGCTGACCGATTCCGGCGCCACCGCGCTGTGGATGAGCCGGCATCGCATCCATGTGCCGATCTACGCGATGACGCCCAACCTGGCCTCGCAGCGCAAGATGCAGCTGTACCGCAACGTAGTGCCGCTGCCGCTGGAAGCCAGCGCCGACCGCGACACCGCGCTGGAACAGGCTGAAGAACTGCTGCTGTCGCAAGGTGTGGTGCAGCGCGGTGACTTCATCGTGCTGACCATTGGCGAGCCGATGGGCCAGCCGGGTGGCACGAATACGCTGAAGATTGTCCGGGTGGGCGCCTGATAGGCGCCGCGCCGGACAGACAGCCGGCGCTTGAGCGCACAGGATCACCCAGGATGAATCGCGTTGAGACGGTGTCTCACGCGAAAAGCAAAGAAAGCAAAGAACGACCAGATCGACCAGATCGAACAGATCAATCAATCATTAAACGAGACACCCCATTCTTTCTTTAGGAGTTTGACATGCCACTCGTATCGATGCGCCAGCTGCTCGACCACGCCGCCGAAAACGGCTACGCGCTGCCCGCCTTCAACGTGAACAACCTGGAACAGGTTCAGGCCATCATGCAGGCCGCCGACGAAGTCAATGCGCCGGTGATCATGCAAGCCTCCGCAGGCGCACGCAAGTACGCCGGCGAGCACTTCCTGCGTCACCTGATCGAAGCCGCGGTGGAAGCCTATCCGCATATCCCGGTGGTGATGCACCAGGATCACGGCCAGTCGCCGGCGATCTGCCAGGCCGCGATCGACCTGGGCTTCTCCTCGGTGATGATGGATGGCTCGCTGCGTGAAGACGGCAAGACCCCGTCCGACTACGAGTACAACATCGAAGTGACCCGCAAGGTGGTGCAGCTCTCGCACGCCATCGGCGTGACCGTGGAAGGCGCCCTGGCAATCGCCATCGGCACCTCGCATGGCGCTTACAAGTTCACCCGCAAGCCCACTGGCGATATCCTGGCGATCAACCGCATCAAGGAAATCCACGCCCGCATCCCCAACACCCACCTGGTGATGCACGGCTCGTCGTCGGTCCCGCAGGAACTGCTCGCGGAAATCCGCCAGTTCGGCGGCGACATGAAGGAAACCTACGGCGTGCCGGTCGAGGAAATCCAGGAAGCCATCAAGTACGGCGTGCGCAAGATCAATATCGACACCGATATCCGCCTTGCCATGACCGGCGCGATCCGCCGCTTCTTTGCCGAGAACCCGAGCAAGTTCGACCCGCGCGAATACCTGAAGCCGGCCCGCGAAGCTGCCAAGCTGGTTTGCAAGGCACGCTACGTCGCCTTCGGCTGCGAAGGCCAGGCCGCCAAGATCAAGCCGGTCTCGCTCGACGCCATCGCGCAGAAGTACAAGTCGGGCGAGCTCGCCCAGGTCGTGCAATAAGCAGGACCCCGTGCCGTCCCCGCCCCGATCCCGTCAAACGGGCAGGCGCGGGGACGACGCTTTTCAGGCCCCGGCGCCGGGGCGCTGAAAAGCGCTAACAAAATGAAGCGAAGCAGTTGTTCTGGCCCGGCGCCAGAATCATTCTGTTAGTGCCTCCCATCGGAACCACCGAACCACCGAACCGCCATGTCGAACGCTCTCTACCAGTCCTCCATCACTTCGCTGCCGCTGCTCGGCCACGGCAAGGTCCGCGACAACTACGCCGTCGGCGACGACAAGCTGCTGATCGTCACCACCGACCGCCTGTCGGCCTTCGACGTCATCCTGGGCGAGCCGATCCCGGCCAAGGGCCGCGTGCTCAACCAGATGGCCAACTTCTGGTTCAAGAAGCTGGCTCACATCGTGCCGAACCACGAAACCGGCGTTGCCGCCGAGACCGTGGTGAGCCCGGCCGAAGTCGAGCAGGTGCAAGGCCGCGCCGTGGTGGTCAAGCGCCTCAAGCCGATCCTGGTGGAAGCCGTGGTGCGCGGCTACCTGGCCGGCAGCGGCTGGAAGGACTACCAGGCCACCGGCAGCGTGTGCGGCATCGCGTTGCCCGCCGGCCTGCAGAACGCGCAGAAGCTGCCCGAGCCGATCTTCACCCCGGCCGCCAAGGCCGAGATGGGCGAGCACGACGAGAACATCTCCTTCGCGGAAACGGAAGAGCGCATCGGTGCCGACCTGGCCCGCCAGATGCGCGACATCTCGATCCGCCTGTACAAGGAAGCAGCCGACTACGCCGCCACTCGCGGCATCATCATCGCCGACACCAAGTTCGAGTTCGGCCTGGACGAGAACGGCACGCTGACGCTGATGGACGAAGTGCTGACCGCCGATTCCTCGCGCTTCTGGCCCGCGGATTCGTACGAAGTCGGCACCAACCCGCCGTCCTTCGACAAGCAGTTCGTGCGCGACTGGCTGGAAGCGGTGCGCATCGACGGCAAGCCCTGGCCCAAGACCGCCCCGGCGCCCGCGCTGCCGGCCGACGTGATCGAGAAGACCGCCGCCAAGTACCGCGAGGCGCTGACGCGCCTGACCGGCGAGGAACTGCAGTAATGTTGGGCGGCGCTGGCCGTAGCCGGCCGGTGCGCCAAAGCCGTCTGCAATGACGACGGCTGTCACTCCCGCTCCCCTCAGGGGGAGAGGGGAGCGAACCAACGCAGGACGAAGGTTGGCGCGGTCCCCAAGCGCCAGACAGATTTTTAAGGACTTAACGTGAGCAATACAGCCAAGCCGCTGGTCGGCGTTGTGATGGGCAGCAGTTCCGACTGGGACGTGATGCAGAACGCGGTCGCCATGCTGAAGGATTTCGGCGTGGCCTTCGAGGCGCGCGTGGTCTCCGCCCACCGCATGGCCGACGACATGTTCGAGTACGCCGCCACCGCGCGCGAGCGCGGCCTGCGCGCCATCATCGCCGGTGCCGGCGGTGCCGCGCACCTGCCCGGCATGATCGCCGCCAAGACCATCGTGCCGGTGTTCGGCGTGCCGGTGCCGTCGCGCTACCTGCGTGGCGAGGACTCGCTGCTGTCGATCGTGCAGATGCCCAAGGGCGTGCCGGTTGCCACCTTCGCCATCGGCGAAGCGGGCGCCGCCAATGCCGCGCTGCACGCCATCGCCACGCTCGCCACCACCGACGACGCGCTGGCCGCCGCGCTGGAAGCGTTCCGCGCCAAGCAGACCGAAGCTGCCCGCGCCATGACGCTGCCGGTGTAATACGCACATTCGCACGCACACCGACTAGCCCCAAGCCCCCGAATCCGGAAAGACGCGCAATGCCAACCGATATCCATCCCCACCTGGTCGAAGCCCACACGCCGGAGTCGCGTGCCGAGTTCGGCATCGACAATCCCAGCGCGCCGGTGCTGCCCGGCGCCTGGCTAGGCATGCTGGGCGGCGGCCAGCTCGGCCGCATGTTCACCCATGCCGCGCAGTCGATGGGCTACAAGGTTTGCGTGCTCGATCCGGACCAGGACAGCCCGGCCGGCACGATCGCCGAGAAGCACATCTGCGCGGYCTATACSGAYGAAGCSGCGCTGGCCGAGATGGSCMAGCTSTGCSMGGCGGTGASTACCGAGTTCGAGAACGTGCCSTCGCTSTCGCTSGACCGSCTGGAGCAACTSGGCGCCTTTGTCGCGCCGCGCGGCTATTGCGTGTCGATCGCGCAGAACCGCATCGGCGAGAAGAAGTTCTTCGCTTCCTGCGCCGAGCGCACCGGCGTGCCCACCGCGCCGCACTGGGTGATCCAGCACGACGCGGATGTCGACCAGGTGCCCGAGGACCTGCTGCCCGGCATCCTCAAGACCGCGCGCATGGGGTATGACGGCAAGGGCCAGGCCCGCGTCAGGACCCGCGAAGACGTGCGCGCTGCGTGGCGCGCCATGCAGCACGTGCCGTGTGTGCTGGAAAAGATGTTGCCGCTGGCCTACGAGGTTTCGGTACTGGCCGCGCGCGCTGCCGACGGCACCACCGCCACCTGGCCGCTCGCCGAAAACGTGCACCGCGACGGCATCCTGTTCTCCACGGTGATGCCGTCCACCAGCGTCTCCGACGAGATCGCCGCGCGCGCCCGCGCCGCGGCCGCCACCATCACCACCGAGATGGGCTATGTGGGCGTGCTGTGCATCGAGTTCTTCGTGCTGACCGATGGCTCGCTGGTCGCCAACGAAATGGCGCCGCGCCCGCACAACTCCGGCCACATCACCATGGACGCCTGCGAGACCAGCCAGTTCGAGCAGCAGGTGCGCGCCATGGCGCGCCTGCCGCTGGGCAGCACGCGCCAGCATTCGGCCGGCAAGATGCTCAACCTGCTGGGCGATGTGTGGTTCGAATTCGGCCTGGAGCGCACGCCGGCCTGGGACGAAGTCGTGGCCCAACCCGGCGCCAAGCTGCACTTGTACGGCAAGAGCGATGCGCRCCCCTCGCGCAAGATGGGCCACGTGAATTGCGTGGGCGGCGCGGCAACCGATGCCGAGCGGGCCTTCGACGCGGCCTTGACGGCGCTGCACATCGCGCCTTGATGGCTTGCCCGACGCATGCGCCGGGCTTTTCCGTTTTCCTGCTTTCGTAGCTCTGTAGCTCTGTAGCTCCGTAGCTTCGCTGTAACGCCACCCCAGAGATTCCCGATGTCGCGCATGCCCACGCCCGCCGAACTTGACCAAGCGGTCCAACTGCTGGAGGCCGGCGAGCTGGTCGCCTTTCCGACCGAGACGGTCTACGGCCTGGGCGCCGACGCGGAAAACCCCGAGGCCATCGCCCGCATCTACGCGGCCAAGGGGCGCCCGTCCAATCACCCGATCATCGTGCACGTGGTGGATGGCGGCGACATCAGCTACTGGGTGGACGATGTGCCACCGGCCGCGCAAGACCTGATCGACGCCTTCTGGCCCGGCCCGCTCACGCTGATCCTCAAGCGCGCCGCGCATATCCCGGCGGCGGTTGCCGGCGGCCAGGACAACATTGGCCTGCGCTGCCCGTCGCATCCGGTTGCGCAGGCGCTGCTGAGCCGCTTCAAGCGTGGGCGCGGCGGCATTGCCGCGCCGTCCGCGAACAAGTTTGGGCAGGTCAGCCCGACCACGGCGCAGCACGTGCGCGACGAGTTTGGCGACGCGGTCTTCGTGCTGGAAGGCGATGACGTTGAGGTTGGCATCGAATCGACCATCGTGGATCTGTCGCGGCTGGAGCAGGGCATTGGCCCGGTGCTGCTGCGCCCGGGCGCCATCACGCCGGCCATGATGGCGCAGGTGCTGGGCGTTACGCCGTTGCCGCCGGATGCTGCCGCGCCGCGCGCGTCAGGTACGCTGAAGGCGCACTATGCGCCGCATACGCCGTTGGGTTTGTGCTCTGCTGCAGATTTGCCTGCGCAGTTGGTCAATTTGCCCGCCGACGCGCGAGTGGCGTGGGTTGGTGCTCAGGCGGCTGCCGATCCGCGCTGTGTGTGGGTGCAGGCGCCCGCCGATGCCGAGGGTTATGCGCGTGCGCTTTATAGCTTGTTGCGTCGGCTGGATGGGGAGGGTTTTGCGCGGCTGGTGTTTGAGGCCTTGCCGGTTGGGCATGAGTGGGATGGGGTTCGGGATCGGTTGCAGCGGGCTGCGGCGGCGTTTGGGGGGTAAGGGGGGGGTGGTGGTTGGTGGTTGGCTGTAACTGCAACTGCAACCGCAAAATCAGCTTCAACTTCAGCTGCTTAACGTCAAGGGCAACTGCAGTTTCACCACCCCTGCGGGGCGGCGACCTACTTTTTTGTCTTGCCAAAAAAGTAGGCAAAAAAGGCGCGCCGGATGGGGCGACTACCCCCTCGGGCTTCGGCGAAAAGAGCGGCCGGGACCCAAACTCGCATCGCCTTAAG
>NZ_JBFTSF010000395.1:0-4884 GCF_056399905.1 Cupriavidus sp. 01L46 | reverse complement strand
ACGTTGCAGTGCAAGAATGGCAGCATTCCCGGCTTCGGTGGGCTGCCCACCTGCCCATACACTCGCCCGCCGCCAACGCGGGCTTCGGAGTATTCAAGTCATGCGCGTTGCATTTATCGGCCTGGGTGTCATGGGCTATCACATGGCGGGCCATCTCGCCGCCAAGGGCCATCRGGTCACCGTCTACAACCGCACGGCTGCCAAGGCCGAGCAGTGGGTCGCCGCGTTCGGCGGCAAGTCGGCCGCCACCCCGGCGCTGGCCGCGCAAGACGCCGAAGTGGTGTGCTCCTGCGTGGGCAACGACGATGACCTGCGCTCGGTCCTCACTGGCAAGGACGGCGCCTACAGCAACGCACCGGCAGGCTGCGTGTTCGTGGACCACACCACCGCCAGCGCCAATGTGGCGCGCGAGTTGTATGCCGCGGCTAGTGAGCGGGGCCTGCACTTTGTCGACGCGCCCGTCTCGGGCGGCGAAGTCGGCGCGCAAAAGGGCATCCTGACCATCATGTGCGGCGCCGACGAGGCCGTGTTCGGTCGGATCGAGGCAGTGCTGGGCGCCTATGGGCGCGCCGTCACCCGCATTGGTGGCTCCGGCGCGGGCCAGCTGGCCAAGATGGTCAACCAGATCTGCATCGCCGGCCTGCTGCAGGGCCTGTCCGAAGCCATTGCCTTTGGCGAGCGCGCGGGGCTGGACATGAAGGTAGTGCTGGACGTAATCAGCAAGGGCGCCGCTGGCTCCTGGCAGCTGGAAAACCGCGGCCCCACCATGATCGAAGGCAAGTTCGATTTCGGCTTCGCGGTGGACTGGATGCGCAAGGATCTGGGCCTGTGCCTGGACGAGGCGCGCCGCAACGGCGCCAGCCTGCCGGTCACCGCCGTGGTGGACCAGTTCTACGCGGACCTCCAGCAAGACGGCTGCGGCCGTGCCGATACCTCCTCGCTGATCAAGCGCCTGCGTTGATCCTGCGCTGACCGGCGGCTGCCGGGCACGTGCGCTACCCGCACCGCCGGCTGTTCTGTCGCCCATTTCCCGGTTGCCCCCCTTCCTGACGCCGCAATCRCAGCGTCATCCAATTCCTACATCCATATCAGAGGCCGTCTGGCTGGGCCGGACGGCGCGCCCAGCTATCTTGTCAGCATGGCAGGCGCGCCTGTTAGCGCCGTGCAGCATCATTCACGTAGGAGACCACTATGTTGAGACTGGCAAGCGCGCTCATCGCGAGCGCAGCGCTTCTGTTCGGATTGAACGGTTGTACCGCTACCGGCGCCGTGGCTGGCGGTGTGGCAGGCCATGAACTGTCGCACGGCAGCACCGCGGGCACCATCGGCGGCGCGGTGGCAGGCGGCATCATCGGTCACGAACTCGGCAAGTAAGCAGTAGTCAATTCCTCAGATTAAAAAAGCGCGCCGCATGAAGATGTGGCGCGTTTTTTATTATTTTCATCGCTGAAAGAATGACAGCGCCGCCGCACGGATTGGCGGGCAATGCATCAAGAGCGAGCTCAATACGACTTCGGCAAACCCAGCACGCGCTCGGCGATATGGCACATGATGAGCTGCGCGCTGACCGGGGCAATGCGCGGGATATACGACTCGCGCAGGTAACGCTCCACCTGGTACTCACGCGCATAGCCCATGCCGCCCAACGTCAGGACCGCGGTCTGGCAGGCCTGGTGCGCGGCCTCCGCCGCGAGGTACTTGGCGGTATTGGCTTCGGCCCCGCAGGGCTTGCCGTTGTCATACAGCCAGGCCGCTTTCCACACCATCATGTCGGCGGCCTCCAGCGCCATCCACGCTTGCGCCAGCGGATGCTGGATGCCCTGGTTCTGGCCAATCGGACGCCCGAACACGGTGCGCTCCTTCGCATAGCGCGTTGCCGCTTCCAGTGCCACGCGGCCAAGGCCGACGGCTTCGGCGGCAATCAGGATGCGCTCGGGGTTGAGGCCGTGCAGGATGTATTCGAAGCCGCGCCCTTCTTCCCCGATGCGGTCGGCCACCGGCACCGTCAGCCCGTCGATAAAGAGCATGTTCGAGTCCACCGCGGCGCGCCCCATCTTGTGGATCTCGCGCACCTCGATGCGCTTGCGGTCCAGCGCCGTGTAGAACAGGCTCAGGCCCTGCGTCGGCTTGGCCACCTTGTCCAGCGGCGTGGTGCGGGCCAGCAGCAGCATGCGGTCGGCCACCTGCGCGGTGGAGATCCAGATCTTGCGGCCGTCCACGCGATAGCTCGCCCCATCCGCCGACAACACAGCCTGGGTCTTGAGATGGGTGGTATCCAGCCCCGCGTCGGGCTCCGTCACAGCAAAACAGGCCTTCTCGGTCCCGGCGATCAGCGGCGCCAGCGCCGCCTCCTTCTGGCGATCGTTGCCGAACACCACCACCGGGTTGAGGCCAAACACATTCATATGGATGGCCGACGCGCCGGAGAAACCCGCGCCGGACGCCGACACCGTCTGCATGATCAGCGCCGCCTCGGTAATGCCCAGGCCGGCGCCGCCGTACGCTTCCGGCATCGCGATGCCGAGCCAGCCCGCCTGCGCCATGGCCTGGTGGAAGGCATGGGGAAACTTGCCTTCGTCGTCCAGCCCCGACCAGTAGTCGGCGCCGAAGTCGCTGCATAGTTGCGTCACCGCTTCGACGATGGCGCGCTGCTCGGGGGTTCTTTCAAAGTTCATGCCTACCTCATTCCGGCTGGATGCCAGCGTCCTTGACCAGCTTGGTCCACTTGACCAGCTCGCCGGCCACAAAGCCGGAGAACTGCTTGGGCGATTGCCCGAATGCCTCAAAGCCCAGCGCCTCGAAGCGCGGCGCGACGTCCTTGCTGGCGGCGATGCGCGACAGCTCGCGGTTGAGCCGCTCGACCACCTCCGCGGGCGCCTTCGCCGGCGCGAACACGCCATTCCAGGACGTAATGTCGAAGCCTTTCAGCTCAGGCGTGTCGGCCAGCGGCGGCAGTTCCGGCAGCAGCCGGCTGCGCTGCGCGGTGGTCACCGCCAGCGCGTGCAGCTTGCCCGCCTTCACGTTGGCAATGCCGGCCGCAACGTCGACAAACATCATCGGCACCTGTCCCGCGATCACATCGGTCATGGCCGGCGGCGTGCTCTTGTATGGCACGTGCAGCAAGTCCAGCCCGGCCATGCGCCCGAGCGTGGCGCCCGACACGATGCCGGTGCTGTTGCCGCTGGCGTAAGACATGCCCGGATGCGTGCGCGCATAGGCGATCAGCTCCGCCACGGTCTTGACCGGCAGCTTCGGGTTGACCACCAGCATGAACGGCAGGTTGCCCATGCGCGCCACCGGCGTGAAGTCGCGGATCGGGTCGTACGGCAGCTTCTTCATCAGCGAAGGGTTGGCCGAATGGGTCGTGTTGGTGGTCATGAACAGCGTGTAGCCGTCCGGCGCGGCCTGCGCGACGATCTCGGCGGCAATCGCGCCGTTTGCCCCGGGGCGGTTGTCMACCACCACATTGGTCTTGAGCGCATCGCCGAGCTCCTTGGCGGTGATGCGGGCCACCGCGTCGGTGCCGCTGCCGGCGGCGAACGGCACCACCATGCGGATCGGCTTGCTGGGATAAGCGTCGGCCGCCGCCGCGAACGGCGCCGTGGCGAGGCTCAGCAATGGCAGCGCCGCGCGCAGCAGCGTGGTGAGGCTTGGCATAGTGTTGTCTCCTGTTTTTTTGGCTAGCTATCTCGTTGTCGTGGATTAGCTTTGTTAGCTTTGTTTTTGCGATGCCCTCGGGCACCACGCCGCCTCACCGCGCGGTCTTCTCTTTGTAGTTCGTGTCCTTGACCAGCTTGGCCCAGCGCGCGGCGTCGTCGGCAATGATGGCGGCGAACTGCTCGGGCGTGCTGCCCACGGCCTCATAGTCGATGGCGGCAAGGCGCTCCTTGATATCCGGCATCGCGACGATCCGCACGATTTCCTGGTTCAGCCGGGTGACGATTTCCTTGGGCGTGCCTGCCGGTGCCAGCAGCCCGGCCCAGGAATTGAAGTTCATGCCCTGGATCCCCGCCTCCTGCATGGTCGGCACATCGGGCAGCGCCGGCGAGCGCTTGGGCGACAGCACGGCCAGCGGGCGCAGCCTGCCGGCCCGGATCATCGCCATCGAATTGAAGGGATCGATGGTCATGTCGACCTCACCCGCCACCACGGCCTGCATCTGCGGGCCGGTGCCCCGGTACGACACACTGACTACGTCCGGCGTGCCGGCGGTGGATTTGAATGTCTCCCCGATCAACTCGATCATGCTGCTGCCGGCCGACAGGCTCAGCGGACGGCTCTTGGCGCGGGCCAGCCCGACGAACTCCTGCACGGTCTTGGCCGGCACCGAGGGGTGGACCACCATCACAAAGCCGATGCTGCTGATCAGGCTGATGGGCGCAAAGCTCTTCAGCGGCTCGTAACCTGCCTTGTACAGCACGGGGCTGAGCGTCTGCGCGCCAGCGGTGTTGAGCAGCAGCGTATAGCCATCGGGGGCGGCACGCGCGACCATATCGGTACCGATGATGCCATTGGCGCCGGGGCGGTTCTCCACCACCACCGGCTGCTTCAAGGCCTCCGCCAGCCTCTGCGACACCAGCCGCGCCACCACGTCGGAGGCGCCGCCCGGCGCGAAAGGCACCACCATGCGGATCGGCTTGGCGGGATAGGTGCTGCTCCACGCCAATGCGGGCACGACGCTCCAGATAGCGGCGCAAGCGAGCAAACGGCGTCGGGAAGACAGTGTCATCGGAATCTCCTACCAGGCTTGAACAACAAACGTCGTATCGGGTGCGGGCACCCAGGCGGAATGGCGGCGCTCGGCAGCGTTCCTCAGGCGGGACGGATCACGCGCTCCGGGGATTCCTCGTAAGGCGGGGCGTAGATCACCAGCAGCTTCGCTTC